>QHQV01000029.1 GCA_003219945.1 Verrucomicrobiota bacterium
ACGAACGAAGCCGGCGCGGATTAATTGCTGAATGCGAGAGCGCGAGAATTCCGGAAGTGATTTGACCACAAAAAGATCAAGGCGCATCCGGGCATGCTCTTTTGGCACGACCAATTTGAACGTTGTCGGTGCCTCGCTTGTCGCTTTCAACGCCGTCACTGTCATCCTTTTGCCCCCAAGTTCGTCAATGTTACAGTCGATTTCCATGTCGATCAGAGGAAGCTGTTCATGACGCCAACGTGTTGGATATGCGGTGCCGCGCTCGATGCCGGCGGTTATGAACCTCTGGTGCGGGTGGTCTGCCGGAACTGCGGTCAAAGAAATCTGCTGCAACGAACCTTCGATCATTTTGTGCCTGTGGAGACGCTTGGCGCCGGCGGGATGGGCACAGTGTACAAGGCGCGCGACACGCAACTGGAGCGGTTCGTTGCGCTCAAATTGTTGCGCAAGGATGTTAGTAGCGAAGCGGATCACGATGCTCAATTGCAACAAGAGGCGCGCATCGCTGCCTCTGTGAATCATCCCAATGTCGTGCAGATATTCTCGTTGGGAATGGACCATGGGCAGTTTTATGTGGTCATGGAGTTGATCGATCACGGAAGTCTCGACGATCTCATGGAGTCGCAGGGCCGCTTGACGGAACACCAGGTGCTCGACATTGGCATCCAGATCGCGAGAGGACTACGCGCAGCTCACCGGAAGGGTTTGATTCATCGAGACGTGAAGCCGGCCAACATTTTGTTTGTCGATGAACAGGCGGCAAAGATTGGCGACTTCGGCCTCGCCGCGTTTGCAACGCAACAATCGCAGCATACAGAAAGCGATCGTGTGGTCTGGGGAACGCCGCCTTATGTCGCGCCCGAGAGATTGTGCAACCAACCAGAGGACGTTCGCAGCGACATTTACAGTCTTGGCGCAACGCTGTTTCATGCGGTCGCAGGGAAACCGCCCATCGACAGCAACACAAATTCCGCGACAGAGTTGTGCGAATTGAAGCAGCACCCGGCAGAGTTACGGTCTATCGCACCGGACGTATCTTCGCCGACTGCGCGCGTTTTGCAGCGAATGATCGCACCTGACCCAAAGCAGCGTGCTCCTTTCTACGACGACCTTCTCGCGGAACTTGATGCGGCGCGACGAGCACTCGAGATTGCCGATGCTCGGCGACACTCATCGCGCTGGCCCTTCTCTGGACTTTTTCGACATCACTGAAAGCTCTGAACAAACGGAACGCGTGAGGGTCAGACTCTAGACGAAGCGTTGCCACGAAGCCTCTTTGACTCGATGTTTGTCTTCACATGGCACAAAACCCACCACCGCCACCACCGCAATTTCCCTCGCCCGAGGAGCTGAAGTCCAAGATTACGGAGTTCATGAAACAGAACTTCGGGGATCACGTCTCAGTGGCGACAATTGCCGAGCCGGAGTCAGCGGTCGCAGAGGAGGACGAAAAGCCGGAGAAAACCGAGCACGAGCAATTCGAGTTCCATCTGCTGCCGCGCGATATCAAAGCGCATCTCGACCGGTTCGTCATCAAACAGGAGGAAGCGAAGAAAGTCCTCGCGATTGCGGTTTGCGATCATTACAACCACGCGAATTATCTCCGGCGGCTCGAGAAAGAGGATCCGGAGCGCGCTCAGGAAATTGAATACATCAAGCAAAACGTAATCCTGGTTGGACCGACGGGCGTCGGCAAAACGTATCTGATCAAACACATCGCCGATCTGATCAAGGTGCCGTTTGTTAAAGCGGACGCGACGAAGTTCAGCGAGACTGGTTACGTAGGGGGCGACGTGGAGGATCTGGTCCGCGAGCTGGTGCACAAGGCCGATGGCGATGTGACCCTCGCGCAGTTCGGAATCATTTACATTGATGAGATCGACAAGATCGCGTCGGCTGGAAATTTAATAGGCCGTGACGTGAGCGGGCGCGGTGTGCAAACCACGCTGCTGAAGTTGATGGAAGAAACAGAAGTGCCTGTTCGCAGCATGAACGATCTCCAGGCGCAGCTACAGGCGGCGTTCGAATTCCAACGACGCGGCAAAGCCAGACGCGATACGATCAATACCCGCCACATTCTTTTTGTGGTAAGCGGCGCATTCGAAAAACTGAAAGAGCAGGTGGCCCGGCGCGTTCGTCATGGCCAGATCGGGTTCAGCGCGCAACCAGTTCAGGTGATGGACAACGAGTTGTTCCAGCACGTCACGACGCAGGATTTCATCGAGTACGGGTTCGAGCCGGAATTCATTGGGCGCTTGCCGGTGCGTGTAGTTTGCGAAGAACTCGACGCGAATGACCTTTTCGACATCATGAAATATTCCGAGGGCAGTTTGCTCCGGCAATACGAGCGCGCATTTCGAGCTTATGGCATTGAAATCAGTTTCGAGGATGAAGCGTTGCGCCTTCTGGCTGAATCTGCCGCGAAGGAAAAAACCGGGGCACGAGGATTGCTGACGGTTTTCGAAAAATTGTTCCGTGATTACAAATACTATCTGGCAGGATCAGGCCTGAGCCAGCTGCGTGTCACTGCTGCGCTTGTGCGCGAACCGCGGCGCGTGCTCGACCGGTTAATGGCGGAGGGACACAAGCTGGAGGCGCAAATGCTCGAAGCTGGCGCGCGGCAATTTGCGGAGAAATTCAGCAGTGACCATGCGTTGGAATTTGTTTTCGACGACGGCGCCGTTCGGCGGCTGGTCGAGCGCGCTCAAGCTGAACGCATGACCATGGGCGATCTTTGCGCCCATTTGTTTAAGGATTACCAGTTTGGATTAGATCTGATCAAAAAGAATACCGGCCAGACAAGATTTATTATCAATGCCGAAGCCGTTAATGCGCCCGACAAATTCCTGAGCGAACTGGTAGTCCAATCCTATTATCCGGCTGCAGCTGCTCAAAAAGCTTGATTGTTCATGAAGCGCTCGTTGATCACAACGTTCGTAATTGGAGCTGTCGTTGCCATTTTTGTGGGAGTCTTGCATGCAACGAAGGCGATAGCCGGTTTTGAGACTGGCGTAGCGCGCCTCGTTGCCGATTATGCCGGAGCGACGAGGGTCGTTGGCGAAAAATGGCAATACGTTTTTGTCTTGCTGATAGCTGCTGGGGTTGCCTGGCTCAGCCTCAGAAATAACGCGGCTGCGGGACGGTCGAGAAACTATCTACTGTTCGGCTCTCTGATGGTCGAGCTGCTTGTGCTTTCGTGGGTCTGCTCGCTTTACCGGGTTTTTTTCCAACCGGTTCCCTGCATTTTTGCGGTCGCGCTGGCGGTCGCCGGCGCGGAAGGTTGGATCGCATTCTTGCGGAAGGACCGTTCGTATTTAGTGCGCGCAATTTTTGCCAATCGCCTCTCGAAAAAAGAATTTCGTCGTGTTAGCAACGGGACAATTCCATTCGATGGCCAGCCAAAAGCGTACGAAGCGACCGTTGTGGTCTGCGATATTGCCAACAGGCATGGATTCACGACTGACTCTGATCCCGCCGGTTTTGCTGAAACCATGGCGCGAGACCGCTGACGACCTGATCGAAAGAGGAGCATTTCTACAGGCTGCTGACGGGGAGGGTGTGGTTGCGATTTTTGGTTTTCCGAATGCCGCCGGTCAACATGCCGAGGACGCAGCGCGCGCCACGCTCGATTTAACGAAAAAGTTTCTGGAGCGGCGGAAGGACAACGAAGAAACTTTTGGCGATTGGGATATGCATGGGGGTATCAGCTCGGGCGCGATCGTTGCCGGCGCGCTCAAGGACAGCGCGCGTCCGGCGCTCCTGGCGAGTGGGGAACCGATTGAACTTGCGCGCCGATTCTGCGCCCTGAATCACCGCTATGGGTCAAAGATTTTAATCGATACGGTTACGTTTGATCGAGTGAGCAAGGCGATTGTCGCTCGCCCAATTGATTTTGTGAGCGGAATGAATTCCCACGATCGGATCGAAATCTACGAGCCGCTCTGGCTTGCGGCCGAAGCGAGGCCCGAGCATGTCGCGCGCAGAGATTCTTTCTGGAGCGGCGTGGTTCTGTATCGTGAAAAACGTTGGGCGGAAGCTTATTCTCAATTCCAGAAGGCGCGCGGACCCGAGGGGGAAGATGATCCTGCCTTGCAATTCTATTTGCGCCGGCTCGAGCCGCTCGTTCTGCAGTTGACGGAATCGTCTTTGGAAGAAAGCTGAGCCCGCTTTGAGAAGGACGGAATATCCGGTCGCGATCCGGAATTTGATTGCGCAATTACGACAAATGCCCGGAGTGGGTCCTCGCTCTGCCGAGCGGATTGCGCTCTGGATGGTGCGGGCAAGGGACGATCAGCCGGAGCAAATCTCGCGCGCTATCGCCGACACGCGCCAGGCCATTCGTTCATGTAAGTTATGCGGATTTTTTGCTGCCGGCGAAATCTGCGACATATGCGTCGATTCCTCGCGTTCCACAGAGCTGCTCTGCGTTGTAGAACAACCGACGGACATTCTTCCTCTGGAAAAAACCAACGCCTTTCGCGGGCGTTACCATTCTCTTGGAGGGAAGATTTCTCCGCTCGATCATATTGGTCCCGAAGATTTGCGCATCAAAGAGTTACTGGAGCGCGTCGATCAGGAAAAAATCACCGAAATCATTTTCGCATTGCCGGCCGATGTGGAAGGCGAATCCACCACAAGCTACATTGCCGATCTTTTGAAGAACAAACCGGTCAACCTCACGCGCATCGCCCGTGGCATTCCGGCCGGCGGCGGCCTGGAATCCGCCGATGAATTGACACTCTCAGCCGCGCTTTCAGGCAGAACGAAGTTATAATCGTTGAAGGGTTGAAGCGATGAAGCGGCCGCAGCAGCGCTGTCCTGTCATGTCGAGCCAAGCGAAACATCCCTGATTCTAATCTCAGCGAGATCGATGGTATTGATCTGAGATTCTTCGCTCCGCTCAGAATGACAATGCCGCTTTAACGCTTCAACTTTTCAAAGTTTCAACGTTGCGCTAGTTTCGGTTAACATGTCCTGCGCAAAGATGGATCCAGCCCTACACCAGGCACAGAAGCCGTCTTGGATCAAAGTGCGGTTGCCGTCCAATCCGGTTTTCTTTTCAACCAAGGCGCTCATTTCCGATCTGCGCTTACATACGGTTTGCGAGAGCGCGCAATGCCCAAACCGATGGGAATGCTGGAGCCAGGGCACAGCAACCTTCATGATCGCTGGTGATCGTTGCACGCGCGCGTGCGGGTTTTGCGCCGTGATGACGGCAAAGCCTTTCGCGCTGGAAGAAGACGAACCGCAGCGCGTGGCCGAGGCGGTGTGCCGAATGAATTTAAAACATGTCGTGATCACCGCGGTCGCTCGCGACGACCTGAAGGACGGCGGCGCCGGGCATTTTGCGCAGACGATTGCGGCAATTCGAGAGATGGATCCTTCGGTGATTATCGAAGTGCTCGTTCCCGATTTTCACGCAGAGGATTGGTGCATCCAGATCGTTCTCGACGCCAGTCCCGACATTTACAATCACAACATGGAAACCGTCGAACGTCTCACACCGCAGGTGCGTTCGCGCGCAAAGTATCGTACCTCGTTGCAAGTTTTACATCGCGCAAAGGAACTTTCTTCAGAAGTCGTGACCAAGAGCGGTGTCATGCTCGGACTTGGCGAGGAGGAGACGGAACTTTTTCAGACCATGGACGATCTGCGCGAGGTCGGGTGCGAAGTCCTTACCATGGGTCAGTACTTACGGCCCACTCCGAAGCATTTGCCGGTCGTTGAATACATCACGCCGGATCAATTCAGCTATTACGGTGACATTGCGCGGAAGAAAGGGTTTCTCCATGTCGCCTCTGGTCCGCTGGTTCGCAGCTCTTATCACGCGGCCGACTTTCATCCGGTACGCAGATGACGAAGGCGATGCGAGTCGCTATGCATGGGCTTGCAATCGTTGTTATTCCGAGCGAAGCGAAGCGCGGCCGAGAATGGAGCGGCTGGGGAAGCCGCGACATAGACGGGAAGACCGGAGGTTGAACGAACGGGAAGTGAGCGAATCAAATCTCTGGAATTAATACCGAGATGTCTCGAGGGAGCTTGTACTGGGCGAAGTCGAAAGACTCGACATGACAATAGCGGACATAAGGTCGCAAACCGCCGCAATCATTCCTGCGTACCAGGATGAGAAACATATCGGGGACATTGTTCGCCGAACCCGGGAACGACTCGATCACGTTCTCGTCGTCGACGATGGCTCGAGCGATCGGACCGCGCAGCGCGCGCGCGAAGCTGGCGCTGAAGTGATCGTTCATGATGAAAACCGCGGCAAAGGCGAAGCGATCAAGTCGGGACTAGGGTATTGGCTCGCCGTAGCCCCGAAAGCTTTCGGGGGCGGCGAACTATGTCGAGAAATCACGTGGATGAGCCTCCTCGATTCCGATGGCCAACATCTTCCGGAAGAGATCGATCGGTTTCTGGGGGCGGCAGCTTCAGCAACGCAGCCGACGTTTTTAATCGGCAACCGTATGGCCAACGTCACCGGAATGCCATTCATCCGGCGCGTAGTGAATCGTTATATGAGCATTCAAATCAGCCATCTTTGCAGACAGGAGATTCCCGATACGCAGTGCGGTTTCCGAATGCTAGATCGACAATTGGTTCCAGAGTTATTGAGCGGCGGAACCCGGTTCGAGTACGAAACTGAAGTACTTATTATTGCTAGCCGTAGAGGCTACCGGATCGAATCAGTGCCGATCACGACGGTTTACTCGGACCAGGTGAGCAAGATTCATCCCATGCGTGATGCGCTTCGCTTCTTAAAATTGATGTGGCGGTATCGAAAAACGTAACGCCGGCTCTGTGAGCCGTTCACGGAGCTATTTTTTGTTTTCGCCGTTTTCCGGTGAGCCGGCGGGCAGCGCGCTGTTCGCGTTGTTTCCGAATGTAATACGCGTACCAGTAATGGGCAGCGCGCCATTCGCGCTGTTTCCGAGTGTAATACGCGCGCCAGTACGCGGCCGAGCGTATTCGGGGACGCCCACGTTTTTTCATGCCGGCCTTTACGAAGTTCTACGGAAACGAGAGAAGGAAAGTCCCAAATATTTTGCCCAAATGGATTGTATTTCTCGGTAGATGCTAAATGCCTGCTCGCCATGGCAGCGCGATCATGCGCAGAACCGCCCATGCTTTGGCGCCGATGAGATTTGGCTGGAGGCGCGAAATGGATCGTGTCGCGCAAACAAACGCTACTTAATGGTGAATAGAATGCTGGCGGTCTTGCCTTCGCTCACCACGCTCATCACATAATTTCCCGGAGAAAGCTTCTTTCCATCCATTGTCTTGTCGATGGTCGTCTTGGTTTTGCCTTGGAGCAAAATGACAGCTGGGGTTGAACCTGGGATCGGCTCGTTCTTCGCATTCACCATATTCACATTCACAATGATCATATCGCTCTT
>QHQV01000030.1 GCA_003219945.1 Verrucomicrobiota bacterium
GGTTTCCGGCCGATGCGGTCGATTAGCATGATGGCCGGAATGGTAGCGAGAATGTTCACCAACCCGGTGAGCACGTTAATGCGCAGAGCCCACTGTTCAGTTGCACCTGCTGCTTTCCACAAAATCTCACCGAAATAAAAAATAATGTTGATACCGACGAATTGCTGAAAAACAGCCAAACCCATTCCGACCCAGAGCACCGGAGCGATGCGTCTCGTACCGGGAATAATAAGATCCGACAGCCGCGGACGGCGTTCGGCCTCGAGGCTTTGTTCGACCTGCCGCACCAGGCGATCGGCATCGCCACCAATTCGCGTGAAGACCTTTCGTGCTTGCTCGTGTTTGCCCACGAAGACGAGATAGCGCGGTGACTCGGGAATTGTCATGCTGCCTAACAAAAACGCGACAGCCGGGACAGCTTCCATCCAAAACATCCAGCGCCATGCCCGCGCCCCAAACCAAAAGATGTCACTGGGTCCGCCAGCAACCTTAGCGAGAATCGCGTTACTTAGAAATGCGCTAAACAGCCCCACCACAATCGCCATTTGTTGCAGCGAGGCCAGTCGGCCTCGCATATGCGGCGGAGCGACTTCCGCGATGTACATCGGCGCCAATACGCTGGCACCGCCGATTGCCACACCGGCTGTGATCCGCGCGGCGATGAAAAACGCGGCCGAGTTAGCGGCGCCTGTTGCCACAGCAGTCGCCAGAAATAAGATCGCGTTTAAGAGCATTGTCGCTCGCCGCCCGAGAGAGTCAGCAAGTCTGCCTGCGCCAAAGGCGCCAAAGGCGCAGCCGAGCAACACTGATGCAACGGCGAAGCCGGTCCCAGCCACATCAGTGCCGAACGCTCTTGCCAGGGCGTCAACGGTGCCGTTAATCACACCGCTGTCGAAGCCGAACAGGAATCCTCCGATCGCAGCTACGCAGCACAGCACGACGACATAAGCAGACCTGCGCCGTGATGCATGGACGCTGGTCAACTCAGTTCGGGTTCTCTGTGTCTCCTCGTCCATCTCAAATCGTGAACTTGTTCTTGATCTGCTCGCTCAAAAACCAACGCGAATTTAAGGCCGAGTCGCCTAACGAGGCTATGTTTTTAGTACGTCACGCGTTCGCGCCTACGCCAGTGCCGAAGCGTAAGATAAGCACCTATCATTCCGCCAAGATGCGCAAAATGTGCGACGCCTTGGTTAGTGCCGAAAACTCCGCTGAACAGTTCAAGAAGCGCGTAGAGGATTACGAACACGATCGCTGGCATGGGAATCGGCGGAATCAGCAGGACAACTGTGCGGCGCGGAAAAAGTAGCCCAAAGGCCAGCAGAATTCCAAAGATCGCGCCCGACGCGCCGACGGTCGGATAAATTCCCGCCGATGTCATCATTGAGACGACTAGCAACTGAGTCACGCTCGAAGAAAGCAAGGAAGCAAAATAAAGCGTCAGGTAGTGTCGCGACCCAATAGCGCGTTCGACATCGGAGCCGAACATCCAAAGCGCGTACATGTTGATCGCCAGATGAAGGAAATTCGCATGAAGAAAGCCGCACGTGATCAGCTGCCACACGTTGAATCCCACGGGACCGTCGAACTGGGCTACAAAAAAATGGCCAACGGGCCAGAGGGCGAAGCCAGCCAGGAATCCCGGCCGGGATATCGCCTCCAAAGCGAAAACAGCAACGTTTATGCCGATGAGGAATCTTGTGAGTCGCGCCATAAAAAAGCCTAACCACGCGTGCCTAGTTTCCCACGAAGATCACAATGGACACAATTTTACGGAGATCTGGTTTACCACAACAACGCAGAGCTCGCGGAGGGAGAAGAACGAAAACAGACTCTTTGAGTCTCGAACTTCGCCGGTGAATCCGAAGACTTTTCCTGTGTTCCTGATTTCCTGAGTGATTTGGCGTGGTGAAGCTTTGTGCGGTTAGTCATGCTGGTTGATCAGTGAGACAAAAACTTCCACGCGCGATTGGAACGCTCGGGCTCGTTTTTGTTCTCTTCTTTTCCACGTCAGGCGGCCCGTACACGACCGAGACGTTAATCCACTCAGTCGGGCCCGGGCTGGGCCTGCTCATTTTGGCGCTGGTTCCGCTGATATGGTCCGTGCCGGAAGCGCTCATTGTAGGCGAACTCGCCAGCATGTTGCCGGAAGAAGGCGGTTATTATCGTTGGGTCGATCGTGCATTCGGGCGCTTCTGGGCTTTTCAAAATGGCTGGCTCACGTGGATGTATTCGCTTGTGGACATGGCGATCTATCCCGTGCTGTTCAACCAATATTTGCGCTATTTCATCCCCGGATTGGACCCGCGAGTGGAATGGCTAATCTCGCTTGCAATCATTTGGGGCGCAGCTTGGATCAATGTTCGCGGCTCCGTGAACGTCACCCGCGTTTCAATTGTCGCCGGCTGCTTCATCATGCTCGGGTTTCTTGCCTTGTCAGTCGCGAGTGCGCTGCGCATCACTCACATTCCGTGGCAACCGTTTGCGTCGGAACACGCTCGCGGACTCGGCGGTTTGGCCGTTGGTATCTCGATTGCGCTCTGGAATTACATCGGGTGGGATAATCCGTCGACGGTGCAGGGCGAAGTAAAAGATCCTTCGCGCACGTATCCGCGCGCGCTCGCTTTCGCCCTGCCTCTCGTCACGATCGGCTACTTCGTTCCGTTGCTCACCACGCTCGGTGCAAGCGATTGGACTACGTGGACTGAAGGTGGCTGGCCGCAAATCGCCGCCTCCGCAGCTGGCAGTGTCGGCCGATGCATTGCAATCTGGATCGCTCTCGGCGGAATGATCAGCGCGCTTGCACTTTTTAACGCGCTGCTGCTTGGCTACTCAAGAATTCCATTCGTGCTCGCCGACGATGGTTTGCTGCCGAAAGCTTTGGCGAAACTGGATGTGCACGGGACACCGCGGACGGCTGTCATTGTGTCAGCCATTTTCTATTCGCTTTTCGCTCTTGTCGCGTTCGGCAAGTTAATCGTAGCCGATGTGCTTCTCTATTCGGTCGCGCTTTTCCTGGAATTCGGCGCACTGATTCAACTTCGCAAAACCGAACCTTCACTGCGCGGGGTGTTCCGAATTCCGCTGGGCCGCACAGGCGTGGCAGTTCTCGCTGGGCTGCCAATGCTGGTATTAGTCGGCGTGATCGGCGTGTCCTTCGCCGATGGTGAATACGGTTTGCCAGCAGTTATCGGCACCGCCGTCGCAATTGTCGCGGGACCATTAATGTATCGACTCGCGCAGCGCCGCAATACTGGTTAGGCACCTGAGAAGGTTACCCGCCTACCGCGCGGGAGGCTTGCCTGACGCCGGTGGAGCGTTCATCTTTGCGCGCCATGAAGGCCGATTCCGTTGCTCAACTGATCATGACGGGTGTTCCCGGAAAAAAACTCGAACCGGAAACAGCCCGGTTGTTTCGCCGCGTGCAACCGGGGGCATACATTCTCTTCGGGCGCAACATCGAAAGCGCGACGCAACTCCGAAGGCTCATCGACGATTTGCGCGACCTGAGCGACATCGAGCCCATCATCACAATCGATCAGGAAGGCGGACGCGTCTCGCGATTGCGTCTCATTGGAAACGAACCTCCGGACGCGCAACAATTGCGCGATAAAAATGATATCGATCTAATCCGGCGGCACGGCGATATCACCGGACGTTTGCTGCGCCTTTTCGGGTTCAATCTCGATCTTTGTCCGGTGCTCGACATTTCGTTCGACGATGATTCCGAAAATTCGTTGCGCGGCCGGTGCTACGGGAAAACTGTCGAGCAGGTTGTGCGCAATGCCGGTGCATTCAATGAGGCCATGCGGGAGCAGGGGATTGCCAGTTGCGGCAAACATTTTCCCGGTTACTCGGCCGCAACTTCAGATGCTCATTATCAGTTGCCTCGGATCGATCGCACTCTGGGTAGGGGCGGTACACCGAACCGCCTCGAGGCGATTGAGGTCAATCGCCCCTACCTCAAAGAGGGCGTTGTCGACAGCGTGATGATCTGTCACGCCTGGTATCCATGCTTCGAGTCGCAACCCACGCCGGCCACCGTGTCGCGCCGGATTGTTACAGAGTTGTTGCGCAACGAATTTCGTTTCGACGGCCTAGTCATGACTGACGATCTCGACATGGGCGCGATTCTCACGGGTTATCGATTAGACGACACCATTCGCCTCTGCCTCGCGGCCGGAAACGACATAATGATGCTTTGCCATCGCGTTCCTGAAATCGAAACAGTGCACCAAATCCTCGGAACCCTGCCTTCCGATCAAATCGAACGCGCGCAGCATCACATAGCTAACTTTAAGAAGAACCTCTCGCCGCCTCAGAAATTCTCGGAGAGCGCCTTTCAGGAGATCAACGCAAAAATCGCGGATCTCCGCACTGCGGTGGTCGGCGAAGGGGAAGCCGGCAGGGTCGTGACGGAGCGCCAAATTTCGCCAGTAGAGAGATTCTGATTGGGGACACGACAGCGCGCGTTTGAGCAAACACGCGCACTCCGTCGCGGAGACGATTTGCTACTCAGCTTTTCGAGCGCGATACGAGCAAAAGATCGCGGCCCACGAGATACAAAAGAAACCGATTATGAAAACGGAATCAGGGCGAGTAGATCCGCGTGTTGGCCGCAGCAAAGTCGCAAACTCCACGAACTGGAACCAATGATTGCCGAGCTAAAGTGATGTGACGCAACAGCAGGAGGCAATGCAAGCGCTTGCTTACCGGCTCGAAAAATGCGCGCCAGACTTGTGATCAACAAAACGGCACCCGTCGCAGCGGCAGAGAATCGCTAGATTCTGTAGCCGCAGTTATTGACGACGTTTCCAGTGGAGGCTGTTCTAGTCTGGGGCGCGCACGCACCGAACCGCGTTCGCTCGCGCTATCAGCAAAAATTTGCGCAGT
>QHQV01000031.1 GCA_003219945.1 Verrucomicrobiota bacterium
CCTCCGCCGCGGGCACACTTTCATCGATCATTTTTGTGCTGCCGGGCCTGATCATGATCGGTTGGTGGACCGAGTTTCCGTTCTGGATTTCGTTCTGGATTTGTGCGCTCGGCGGAATTCTGGGTGTGATGTATTCAATCCCGCTGCGGCGCGCTCTAGTCACAACTTCGGACCTTCCGTATCCGGAAGGCGTTGCATGCGCTGAAGTGCTCAAGGTCGGGAGCAGCAGCGAT
>QHQV01000032.1 GCA_003219945.1 Verrucomicrobiota bacterium
TTGGCGCCCTTCTTCCTGCAGAATGTCCTTTAGCAAATGCTCCACCGTTTCCTTGGTCAGTTCCTTGCCGCTGAGTGATGCAAAGGATGCGACACGCATGAGCGCGCCCTCCAGACGACGCACGTTTGTCCGGATACGGGTGGCGAGGAATTGAAAAACGTCTTCATGCAATTTGATCTGCATGGTGTCCGCCTTTTTTCGCAGAATGGCGAGACGCGTTTCGATGTCGGGCGGCTGAAGCTCGGCTGTTAGCCCCCATTCAAACCGCGATACAAGGCGGTGCTCCAGATTCGAGATTTCTGAAGCGGGCCGGTCGCTGGAGAGCACGATTTGTTTATGTCCGTCAAACAGCGTGTTGAATGTGTGGAAAAATTCCTCCTGCGATCGCTCCTTACCACCCAGAAATTGAATGTCGTCAATCAAAAGAAGGTCGGCTTGCCGATAACGTTTCCGGAATTTGACCAGATTACTGTGCTGGATCGCGTCGATGAACTCGTTGATGAACAGCTCACTGGAGACGTAGAGCACCTTCATGTTTTTCCTTTTCGCCCAGACGAATTGGCCGATGGCTTGCATGAGATGGGTCTTGCCTAGACCGACGCCGCCGTAAACGAATAGGGGATTGTACGTGCGCGCCGGCGCTTGCGCGACAGCGAGACTCGCTGCATGCGCGATTTCGTTGTTCGGCCCGACAACGAAAGATTCAAATGTGTTCCGCGGATTCAATCCGGGAACCGTCGCGGCCGGTCGTGGGTCCACTCGCGGCGGGGGCACCACCTCGTTGGCTGTGGTTACATCCTCCGACGTTTGCGCGCCAGTTGGCGACGGGCCGCAGAACTTTACCGAACGCGGATTACCAAACGTAGCAACGATCGCATTCTGCAATGCGGGCATGTAATTACTCTCGATCCAGAGCTGGTAAATGTTGTTTGGAACAGTAAGCGTGATCGATTTCTCCTTTGCCTCCACTAACTCGACTGTAGAAAACCAACGTTTAAAACTATCCGCGCTAATCTGTGGCTTGAGAGCAGCCGACAATCGCTGCCACAGCTGCGCGCATTTCTTGTCCATACAGAAGTTGTTAACAGTGTTACAGAAACGCCACATGGGCCCGTGCCGTGGGAAATCGGCCGCAGCAGCCGGACAATAATCGAGCCGCGCCCCAGTATGATTCGGCTATCAACGGTACAAAAAAATTGCCAAGAACACGTAAATACGAGGCAAAACGCCTCGAGGTGTCATTCAGTGTCCCTTTACCAGCAAGCTCGCGCGCATCCACAACCAATCGTTCTGTTAAGGAGATTTCCCTGTTGTTCATTGTCGCTGCCGGATGTTTCTCAAACATGTTCACAACTTATTCACACGCGCTTTGTGGCTGCCCTCGCCAGTGGGCTTGAGACTAGAAATCAGTTGCGAAAGCGACAAGAAAAAAATGAATTTAATTTTCGATTACGACAAAAAATTTTCCTTGACTGAGAAAATGAAGCACGCGTGTCGGCGTCAAAGCAGAAACAGTGTGTCGAAAAAATTTCGCGCAACCCAAACCGCGACGATTCGAAATCGCCGCGGCGAACAGATTTCGCTACTGATTGTCTGCGCATCGCGAGTTGACCGAATTGGCGTGTGCGCGCAATTTCCCGCCTCTGCGAGCGAAGGGCAAACGCTCAGCAAGTTGTAGATGCAGGCAATCAATACCGATACCACCGGGCGTGTTTCGATGTGCGTTACCCGTCCGAACCAGCAGATGATCCGCCAAATTTTTTTGATTGGGCTGATCGCAGTTTTCGTTTTTTCCGCGCAACACATACGTGCCGCTGATGAATTGGTGCCACCGTTCGGGTTTCGTTGGAACGATTCAATGGCGCGGGTAGAGGCCGTGCTGCACGGCGCCAAAGCCAAATTAGTTTCGCGGGAAAAGAAAGAAAACCGCGAAGTCTGGACTGTGGAGGGGTTGATTCATCCCGGACTCAAACGCACGGTGTTTACGTTTAAGGAGCGAGCGCTCGTGGCAGTAGAACTGCAGTACGAATACCCCGACTGGTCGATCGAACGTTACAACCAGCGGATGGGAGAAATTCGCAAATATTTCGATGAAAAATACGGCACCGGAAAACTGGTGTCACGTTCTCGCGACCACGACACCGAGGTAATACAAACACTGGTCGGATATCAATGGATGGTCGGCGCGACGATGCTCGAGCTCTTTTATTTCTCAGCGCAACACGATAACCTCGTGTACCGCACGATTTCTGTGGATTACAAAGCGCTGTAACGCGTTGTAGCCCTTGCCTGCCCGTGTCGTGTGGGCACGAAGTTTCCTCGGAGTTACGCCGGCAATGCTAAACCTTCATAGGTCTCTGCGACGATATGATCAACGACTGCCTTCATGTCCTGAGTGCGTTCCCACGCAGCGAGTTGACGGTCAGCGCCGGTGCCTTCGCGGATGATCCGCTCGATGTGCGCCATTTCGTTTTGCGTGCCGAACTCATTTGCCTCAGTCGCGATGAACTCGAGCAGTTCGTTCAATAGGCTGCGTGTCTCCACTTCAGTTTCCTTGCCGAAGTCGATCAATTTCCCATCGATGCCGTAGCGGGCCGCGCGCCACCGGTTTTCATCAAGAAGACGCCGGCGATAAATGCGGAAGCTCATGTTTTGCCTTTGGAGTTTGTGCAGTTTCGCGATCACAGCTTGAATAAGCGCCGCGATCGCAAGCGTGTCGGCCACGCGCGATTGCGCGTCGCACACGCGTACCTCCAGCGTGTCGAAGAACGGATGCAAGCGGATGTCCCACCAGATTTTTTTCGCATTGTCGACGCAGCCGGTCTTTACCAGTAGCTTGCAATAATCCTCATATTCAGAGAGCGACTCGAACGAATCCGGAATGCCGGTGCGGGGAAAACGCTCGAACACTTTTAGTCGATAGCCTTTCAAGCCCGTGTCCTGTCCGACCCAAAACGGCGAGTTGACCGAAAGCGCATAAATGTGCGGCAGAAAATAGCGCGCCTGATTCATCACGTGGATGGCGACATCGCGATCTGGAATGCCGACATGAACGTGCAATCCGAAAATCAGATTGGCGCGCGCCAACTGCTGCATGTCTTTAACGATTTCGCGATAACGCTCGCCTTGAGTAATAAGTTGATCGCGCCAGTGCGAAAACGGATGCGTGCCAACGGACGCGATCTTTAATCCGCTGCGGCCGGCGAGTTCCGCCAGTCGGCTGCGCAGCTCGATCACGTGGGCACGCGCATCGACAATTGACTGGCAAATTTCTGTGCCCAGCTCAACGACGGATTGGTGCATCTCCGGCTTGATCTGCTCTTTAAGGATAACCTTCCCATACTCAAGGATCTCTTGGATGTGCGAACGCAGCTCGCGCGTGTCCGGATCGATGATGGCGAACTCCTCTTCAATGCCGAGAGTGAATGTGTGGTCTTTCATGCGATACCCCGGACCAAAAACATCCGCAGATTTCGTACATTTACACAGATTATTTCTGACAGGTAGGGCGGGCAGTCCTCTGCACGCCGAAGCGGCTCGCACAGGAGTGGCGAGCCAACCAGACAAACTGAAATGGTGGGCCCGCTTAGCTCCGTGCAACCGCTAACCGAGTTCGCCTAACGAACATCGCGTTACTGCGGCTTGCAGGAATTTGCCCCAGCTCAGGTTATCGCGGCCGGG
>QHQV01000033.1 GCA_003219945.1 Verrucomicrobiota bacterium
AAAGCCATGGTCCGAAGCCGACGGCGATATCCGCGAAGCGATCGACTTCTGCACCTTCTACGCCCAGCAAATGCGGCGACTCGGACGCCCCAAACTCACGCAACAGGTGCCGGGCGAAGAAAGTTATCATCATTACTGGCCGCGCGGCGTCGCCTTCGTAATCGCGCCCTGGAACTTTCCGATCGCGATTCTCTGCGGCATGGCGTCAGCCGGAGTTGTTACGGGAAATGCCGTGATCATGAAACCGTCGGAGCAGTCCATTGTCTGCGGCGCCATGCTCATGCAGGTGTTCGCTGAAGCAGGCGTCCCGCCGGGCGTGCTGAACTTTTTGTCGGGGCACGGCTCTGTCATCGGAGCGCATTTGGTCGATCACAAGGACGTCGATTTGATTGCGTTCACCGGTTCGCGGGAAGTCGGACTGAAGATTTGGGAATCGGCCGGAATCACCCGCCCCGGTCAACGCGAACTGAAGCGGGTGATTTGCGAGATGGGCGGCAAAAACGCAATGATCGTCGATGCGGACGCAGATCTTGATGAGACGATCATGTATTCAATTTATTCCGCATTCGGTTTCCAGGGACAAAAGTGCTCCGCGCTTTCGCGTCTGATTCTGCTCGAGGAAAACTACGATCGTGTGATGGAACGTTTGATTCCGGCCGCAGCCAGTCTGAGAATCGGCAATCCCGAGCAACCAGGCATCTTGGTCGGCCCGGTTATTGATGAACCTGCATATCGGCGCATTCTCGAATACATCGAGATCGGGAAAAAAGAAGCTACACTCGCGTATCAGGCACAGGAAGTTCCGCCGCATGGATATTTTATTCCGCCGACAATTTTCACCGATGTAAAACCGAACATGCGCATCGCGCGCGAAGAAATTTTCGGCCCGGTGCTAAGCGTCTTGAAAGTGCGCGATCTCGACGAGGCACTCGAAGTCGCGAATGGAACCGACTACGCGTTGACCGGCGGGTTCTTCTCGCGCAGCCCCGACAACATCGAGCGCGTCAAAGCCCGATTGGAAGCTGGCAACGTTTACATTAATCGATCGTGCACGGGCGCGATCGTCGGGCGTCACCCATTTGGTGGATTTAAAATGAGCGGCAGCGGCACCAAGGCCGGTGGCGAAGATTACCTTCTGCACTTTCTCGTGCCACGCGTAGTGACCGAAAATACGAGCCGCCACGGCTTCGCTCCGGAACAGTCGCCCGAGTATCGGGACGAATTTCTCTGGCGTACACCGCGAGACTAGCCAGTCGAACAGCGAGACGATTAATTGAGCGGTCGTCCTTTGCTGAGCAACTTCACAACCGTCACAATCATGTAGACCACCGGCCAGGCTGAGGTGAGAACAATCACGACAAACGCCGCCATCTCCCTTGCTCGTTCCCGCGCCGCTTCGATGCGGTATTCCCGCCCTAAATTAAAAAGATTCCTGAACCGAGATCGATCTTCTCCATCGGAAGACCAGAAATTACCGCGCCATTGACCGAAACCGGAATGAAAAAAATAGTCCGTCTGCGGGAAACGCCCCTTACCGCCCGTAGAAGGAGTCTTCGGTTTCATAGACTCTGACCGACATTGAGGTTGGAACGAGTAACACAATACCACGTTCAAAAATTCAATCAGCCTGAAAAAATAACTTTCCGATCGCGACGAAGTCGCGACACACTCAAAACGCAAGGATGAAAACGGCCATGTATCACGCTGGCAAGTTATTGGTGAGGTTCGTGTTCGGCTGTGTCGCGCGTATTCACGTAATTGGCCGAGAGAATGCAAGATGCGCCGATGGGTTTTTGCTGGCGTCGAATCACATCAGTCATTTCGATCCGTTTCTCATATCGCTGCCAGTGCGGCGGAAGATCGACTGGATGACCATGGCCGAATTCTTTCGGCTGCCTGCGCTCGGTTTTTTTCTCCGCTCAATTGGCGCGTTTCCAGCAGAGCGGGACCGCGCCGATTTAAAAACAATTCGCGCTGCAATCAACCGGTTAAGAACCGGACGCATCGTGGGCCTTTTTCCTGAGGGCGGTATTCGCGATGGTGCGCGCTCTTTGCTCGAAGGCGCACCGCTCCGGCCAGGCGCAGCAACGCTCGCGCAGATTGCCGATGTTCCCGTCGTGCCGTGTGTAATTCTGGGTACGGATCGCTTTTATTCCAAAAAGCAGTGGCTGCCGTTCCGGCGCACGCCAGTGTGGATCGCGTTTGGAAAGCCGATTTCACGTTTTCCAGAGTTGCAAAAATCGCAGGCGCGCGAACGAATCGAATCCGAACTGGCTGCCGCTTTCAAAAACCTTTACGCTGAATTGCGCGAAGAATTTCGCCTCACAACGGATGATCTGCCGCATTCGCCGCGCGAGCGCTCTGAAGTGCCGAGGGATGCCGCCCCTCTGGAAACCGCAGACCCGTCTGTGCGCTCCAAAGTTCGGCGAGTAAGAACGACAGCTGTCGATTCGCTTCTCTGCGCATCGATCAATTGGCTTCATCGACGTCATCCGCTAAATGGGCACAGTCGACAAGAGATGGAGCGTTATCTAACCGCGTGCGAACGGCTCTCGCCGCAGGAATATTATGTCCTTCCGCAAGTGATCGGTGGCAACGGCGCCTCGGATTCAACGCCGGCCGTGAATGGCATGTACGATTCACGCATGGCAACACTGTCATGGCGCAGCCCGATCGAAACAGCTTTTGCAGCAAACAATACGGCGCGGGTGGATTTTCTGCGAACGGATGCATGGACCGGAGCGCCGACAGTGTTTCTGCTGCACGCACTGATGTCATCCAGTCCAACCGGCTATTACCGTTGGGCAGAGAGATTCAATGAACTCGGCTGGAATGCATGTTTCGTTCATTTGCCATACCACTTTTCGCGTGTCCCGACTGGTTACTGGAATGGCGAACTAGCGATCACACCGGATTTGATTCGCAACGCGGAAGGACTGCGCCAGGGCGTCATCGAGTTGCGGCAAATAATGGAATCATTGCGGGGACACGGCTGCCATGAGTTTGGCGTGCTGGCTACGAGTTACGGCGGATGGGTTGGCGCCCTGCTAACGCTCGTGGAGAGCGATTTCCGATTTGTGGCGTTGATGTCGCCGATCGTAAACGTTGAGCATGCCATCTGGCACAGCCCAGCAGCGCGTCGTATTCGGCGCGAACTTGTCCAGGCAAACGTCGGGCGCGCTCTGGTTGAGCGGCATTTTCATCTGAGCTCACCTTTGCACGGTCGGCCGGTCTGCGATCCCACGCGGATTCTATTCGTCACCGGGGAATTCGATTCGATTGCTCCGCCTGCAGAAATCGAGGCGATCCACCAAACATGGCACGGCTCAGAACTGTTACACGTGCGACAAGGACATTTCGGCCATCG
>QHQV01000034.1 GCA_003219945.1 Verrucomicrobiota bacterium
TACAAGCCAGCGGGAAAGCTTCTCCGCCAAATTCGGTGTAAGATTTACGCTAAACTCACTGCCGGCATCGACCCGCAACGGATTGCCGTTACCGCGATCAAACAGTAGCTGGACCGGATGACGTCCGGGTGAGCTGACCAGAATGTTGCGGACCTGGCGCAACTCATCGCCCGTCGTCGCCGCAGAAAATCGAAGACGGATGGCGGACACCTGCGATGTATTTTCCGATATTTCGGGTGTGCCATTGGGTCTTGCCGCTGCCAACGGCTTAATTTCCACAGCCGTAGCGCGAAGCATCTCGTCGCGTCTATCCAATGTTGCTTTCAATTCAACGACGCGTCCTGGCACGAGAATCTCCGAGATCTTCAGATAAACGTCGTTCCACACGACCACCTCGAGCATGTCCATCAGATCTTCGAGCCACACAATAGCAAATGGCTTGCCTTCTTTCCTCGTTAACTTTTTCTCGACTTCTACGATCGCTCCAGCAATCTTAAACTGCGCGCGATCGTCCAGTTCGCCTAACGAGGCAATCGGTCGATAATTTTTCGCTGCAAAAACATCGGCATACGCGTCTAAGGGGTGGCCGCTGACGTAAAACCCGAGAAGCTCTTTCTCGTACGAAAGTTTCTCGTGCTCGTTCCACGGCCTGCTCGCTTGTCGCCTCGGCGCGGTGGCTGCGTGCGTTTGTTCATCGAAGAGCGAAACCTGTCCGGCCACCCGATCGCGCTGGAGAGCGGCCGAGGATGCGAGTGCATCTTCGATACAGGCGAAGAGTTCCGCGCGATCTCGCCCGGTGAAATCAAACGCTCCGGCCTTGATGAGGGTTTCTAACATCTTGCGATTAGCCACGCGCGAATCGAGCCGGCTGCAAAAGTCCTCCAATGACGCAAACTCGCCGCGTTCGTCCCGCTCGCGAATGGCCATAGCCATCGCTGCTTCGCCGACATTTTTGATCGCGGCGACGCCGTAACGAATGGCATTCAACTCGGTAGCGGCCTCAGTGCCGCGACTGTCGGAACGTTGAGGTCTTTCCCACGTTTCCGGTGTGAATTTCAAACCGCTCTTGTTGATGTCCGGCGGCAGAATGGAGATCCCCATGCGCTTGCATTCACCTACGAAGACCGAAATTTTTTCCGTGTTATTGATTTCGTTGCTGAGCAAACCGGCCATGAATTCCACCGGGTAATGCGCTTTGAGGAAAGCGGTTTGGTAACTGATCACGCCATACGCCGCGCTGTGACTCTTGTTGAATCCGTAACCGGCAAATTTTTCCAGCAAATCGAAAATAGCGTTCGCCTTTTTCTCAGGAATTTTGTTCGTGCGTGCGCAGCCCTCGATGAAGTTTCTGCGCTCTTTGGCCATCTTCTCCTTGTCTTTCTTGCCCATGGCGCGCCGGAGAAGATCAGCTTGCGCAAGCGAGTAACCGGCAAGTTTGCTCGCAGCAGCCATTACCTGCTCCTGGTAAATCATCACGCCATAGGTGTCGGCGCAGATATCCTCGAGCAGCGGATGCAAATATTTTATCGGCGTAATCCCCTTCTTCGCTTTCACGTATTCGGGGATGAGCTCCATCGGGCCGGGCCTGTACAGCGCAATCAATGCGATGATGTCGTCGAGCCTTTTGACGTCGAACTGCTTCGAGAGACTCGTCATGCCTCCGGATTCCATCTGGAAGAGGCCGATCGTTTCGCCGCGGTTGTAGAGCGCGAAGGCAGCGGCATCATTCAGCGGAATGTCTTTTAGCGAAAAATCTGGGTCGCGTTTGCGAATCAGCGTCAACGTATCCTCGATGACGGTCAGCGTTTTCAATCCAAGGAAATCCATCTTCAGGAGCCCCAGATCGTTGAGCGGTCCCATGGCGTACTGGCTGATCACGTCGCTGCCTTTTACGTCATGGCAAAGCGGGATGTAATCGGACAAATCCCGATCTGCGATGACCACACCTGCCGCGTGCACGCCAGCATTGCGCGACAAACCTTCGAGAAGTTTCGCGTGCTCAAACAGCTGCCGTGTAGGCGACTCGGTGGCAATCGCGCGTTTCAGCTCCGCGTTCTTTCCGGCTGCTGTTTCGAGCGTAATGTTCAGCTCGTTGGGAATCATCTTGGCGATGCGATCTGCGTCGCGATAGCTCCATCCCAGCACCCGGGCGACGTCGCGCACGACGCTTTTTGCCTTGAGCTTGCCGAATGTAATGATCTGCGCCACGCGGCGCTCACCATATTTTTGTCGAACGTATTCGAGGACTTCGCCGCGGCGCGCTTCGCAGAAATCCACGTCGATATCCGGAGGCGAAACGCGAGCAGGATTCAAAAACCGCTCGAAAATCAGGCCGAACTGAAGCGGGTCGATGTCCGTGATGCCAAGGACAAACGCGACGATCGAGCCCGCAGCTGAGCCGCGTCCGGGACCAACAGGGATTCCTTTTTCCTTCGCGAAATGGATGAAATCCCAAACGATGAGGAGATAACTCACGAATCCTGTTTTTTCCAGAACGCCGAGTTCGTACTCGAGTCGCCGGGTTAGCTCCGAATCGGAAATCGCGCGTTCGCCGTAGCGCGCGCGCAAACCCTGGTAGCAAAGTTCGCGCAAATATCCTTCCCGCGTTTTGCCAGCCGGCACCGGATATTCCGGGTATTTCGAACTCCCAAACTCGAGATTGAGATGGCAACGTTCGCCAACATGTAGTGTGTTCGTGATCGCCTCGGGAAAATCACGGAACACCTGCCGCATCTCGGCCGGTGATTTAAAATACAATTCCGGCAGATAACGCATCCGGCTTTCGTCCTGCACCATTTTGCCAGTGCCGATGCACAGCATCACATCGTGCGCCTCGTGATCGCTTCGGCGGAGAAAATGCACGTCATTCGCCGCTACCAACGCCACGCCCAGGTCTCGCGCAATCTGCACCAGCGCGATATTGCACATCTTTTGCTCTTCCATTCCATGGTCGTGCAATTCCACGAAGAAATTTTCTGCACCGAGGATATCCCGATATTCGGCGGCACTCTGCTTTGCTTTCTCGATATTATTTGACTGAATCGCGCTGTTGATTTCGCCCGCAAGACAGCCGCTCAATCCTATCAACCCTTCCGAGCGCAACGCCAACATCTCCTTGTCAATCCGGGGCGCATAATGAAATCCATCCAGATGCGCTGCGGTCACCAGCTTTACGAGGTTGCGGTACCCAGTTTCGTTTTCGGCCAACAACGTGAAGTGATAGGCCGATTCCCTCCGCGATGGCGGCCGGTCCTTGTGGGATCTAGGGGCTACGTAAACCTCACAGCCGATGATCGGTTTCACCCGGGCGCGCTGTGCTTCCTGGTAAAATTCAATCGCGCCAAATAAATTGCCGTGGTCGGTGATCGCCACGGCAGGCATCTTGAATTCGGCGGCTTTTTTCATCAGCTCCTTCATTCGAATACTTCCATCCAGCAGCGAATATTCGGTGTGCAGATGAAGATGAACGAAAGAGTCGCGGGACATCAGGTTTGAGTATTAAACGTCAAGAAAAATTGGCAAATCTGCCACGCATTTGACCTTTCATTCCGAGCGGAAATCGATGCTGCAATGCAGCCCCGAACGCTTTTGGGGCGAGGTTAGGCTTTCAATTCGGTCGCAAAACGGACGTGCCGATCGCCGGATTTTTCCGCGCGGCTTCGCTCCGCTCCAGACGACGATGCGATTTCAAAAATTCGTGATTGCATTCACGTCGGGCAATTGTTATGAGAGCGCGTGCTGCGGTTGGCTTTCGATTGGAAAGCGCCGCGCGATGCCAAGCTTACTGCGAAATGAAAAAATTGGAGGCCATCATTAAACCGTTCAAG
>QHQV01000035.1 GCA_003219945.1 Verrucomicrobiota bacterium
TTGGAGCTTTTTGACTCACACCTCGATTACAACCGGCGTACCCTCATCGACCATTTCGAACAATTCGATCACGTCCGCGTTACGCATTCTCACGCAGCCATGACTCGCAGCCGTGCCGATTTTGTCCTCGTGCTTGGTGCCGTGAATGTAGACGAAACGGTCGCGCGTATTCGCATTCCGCTCGTCCAATCCGTCAAGCCACAAAATGCGCGACGTGACCAGATCCTCCGTCGGAGGAAGCGCTTCGTCGGGCTGAAGCGGAACGCGGCCTACAAAAACGGTCCCGTTCGGCATATCGCTTCCGATCTTCTCCGCCACGCGAAAACGACCGACCGGCGTCTTGAAGCTCCCCTCCTCCGTCCCGATACCGAATCGCGACGTGGACACCGGATAAGTACGAATTGGCTCTTCGTTTTCTTTTACGGTGAGTTGCTGGTCTCGAATTGAAACGTGAATGCTCTTCATTCGAATTTTTCTGCTAGCGACAAATTTCTGTTGCGGCGTTAGAATCGACATGCTCATGGGAGGTTATCACATGGCCGTCGTGGGCGCGACCGGCGCCGCCGGCACTGAATTATTGCGCGTACTGGAACGGCGAAGTTTTTCGGTCGCAAGTCTGCGTCCGATTGGTTCGGCGCGTTCCGTCGGGAAATCGGTTCAATTCTGCGGTGAGTCGATCCCGGTCGAAAAACTCAATGGCGGATCTTTCGAAAAAATCGACATCGCTTTCTTCAGCGCGGGCGGCGACGTTTCTCGAACCTTTGTCCCAATCGCGTGCCAGGCAGATGCCATTGTGATCGATAAGTCCTCCGCATTCCGAATGGATCCGCGTGTGCCGCTTGTCATTCCTGAGATCAACGCCGAGGACGTGAGACTTCATCGCGGAATCATCGCGAATCCCAATTGCACAACCACCGTGATGCTCATGGCACTTTATCCGTTACATCAGATTTTCCACGTGCACCGGGTTTTCGCTGCAACGTATCAAGCGGTCTCAGGAAGCGGCAACAGAGGAGTTGAAGAGTTGACTCAGCAGACAAAAACGCGGGCGGAAGAGAACTGTAGCCGTCGCCCTGCGGGCGACGCAAAAGAAACGGCTTCGGATCAGCCGGGATCAGCGCCCCCGGCTACAGAGTCGCCGCCGGCTACAGTTTTTCCACACCCGATCGCCTTCAATTTGCTGCCACATGTCGATTCCTTCCTGGAGAGCGGTTACACCAAGGAAGAAGTAAAAATGCAGGACGAAACGCGCAAGATCATGCATTTGCCGACGCTGCGCGTTTCAGCGACCTGCGTCCGCGTGCCGGTTTACCGCGCGCATTCCGTTGCCGTCACCGCCGAGTTCGGCCGTCCTGTTTCGGTACACCAGGCGCGTGAAGTTCTATCGAAAGCCCCGGGATTGGAGCTGATCGACGAACCGAACAATAATCATTACCCGATGCCGCTCACAGTGGCTGGAAAAGATAATTGTCATGTCGGTCGCGTGCGTCTGGATTGCGCGCTGGAGAACGGGCTGTCGTTCTGGGTAGCAGGCGATCAACTGCTCAAAGGCGCCGCGCTGAATGCCGTGCAGATCGCCGAATTGCTGTAGCACCGTAGTCGCGTCGCGATCAGTTGTAGCCACGGCGCTGTGTCGCCGTGCGAATGAACTACGCCGGCGAACGCATCTGGGCTAATCAAACCGAATTGCGACAATCGCACCTTGATACGGCCAGGCCTCAAATCTTTGACACAATTTGGCTCGGACCGGGTTTAGCCGCACATATTCCCACTTCTGCGCATAACTCTCATGACTGCGCAGCAAATGATCGAAGAAGCCCTCCTGCCAGTGTGAATTTCAAAGAGCAACAATCGCTTGCCCATCACCGTACGCAGCGATTGGATCCAACTTGGTAAGGCAATGCCAGCGATCGGAAACGCTGCAAACAAATGCACGTGGTCTGGCATTATGACGTAGCGAGCAACAGCAACACCATGTCCTGCGCTTTCGAGCAAAACATGCAAAACGCTTCATGCAGTTGTGGCCGCGCTAGAAATCCCTGCCGTTCGTACGTGTTAAATGTGACGAAGTAGAAGGGGCGAACGTTGTCAAATAAACGACTGAGCCGAGGCGGTCGCCGCGGCCATTGTGTTTTGTTGCCAGTCGACACGACTAAACTTTGCTCGTCGTGAAGCGTGAAAGCAATCCCGTTAAATGTTGTCGGTGGGCGGATCTGCGAACGCCTCGGCAGAGCGAGGCGGCTACAATGGCTTCGCTAAATTATTATGGCCTCGGCGGGGGTGTTGGTTTTTGTCCTTTTTGTTTCCCACCCTCTGGGTGTCCTTGAGGCTGGCCGTGATCGGCTGGGGCCGGGGCGCCGCCGTGCTGCGGCTGCTGCTGCTGTTGTTGCGGGGGCGGTTGACCATATGCGCCTTGCATTCTTTCTCTTTGACCGCGTGCTTCACCTGCGGGCCCGCCACCAGGCGGCGGCGTGACCGGTTGACGAAATCCTGTCGCCGGGCCGGCGCCACGCTGCTCCCGTTCACCTGAGCTCATAGGCGCCGGCGTGCCGA
>QHQV01000036.1 GCA_003219945.1 Verrucomicrobiota bacterium
TATGTTGCCTCCGAAATCACAAAGAACGGCGGTATCGCCATCTGCGCTCCGATTGCACCCTACGATTCCACGCGCAAGGACGTGCGGGCGATGATTGAGCCGTTTGGCGGCTTCATCCTGGTGCACCTTTCAACGTCGGTAGAAGTTTGCGAGCAACGCGACCGAAAAGGCCTATACGCGAAAGCCCGCGCCGGGATCTTGAAGGAATTTACTGGAATATCCGATCCTTACGAAGAGCCAATCGACGCGGAAGTGACAGTGAACACAGGGGAGTTATCGCCGGAGGAGGCAGCTCAAGAGATAATTTTGCATTTGGAACGCGAAGGCTTCGTCGGAATCAACGGCGGCGCGCCTGAGTCAATGTCCACATAATTGCAGACGCCTTGATTTGCGCCGCCTTCGGAGCGCGTGCCATCTTGCCTAACGAACGGCTTTTCGATCTTACGATTCGCGTCGCCGACATGAACGATGCGGCGGCGCTTGCCCAGCTGATGTGCGAGCTCGGGTATGAAACGACGAAATTGGAGATGCAGATACGCCTAGAGCGGATCATGTTCGATGAGCGTTGTCACACGTTTGTGGCGGTGCATGATGGCAAAGTGTGCGGGATGATCGGCACGATCACGTATCCAAGCTACGAGCATAACGATCTCTCCGGACGAATTGTTGCGCTGGTGATATTGAGCACGATGCGGCGTCACGGAATTGGTCGCGCTCTGATTGCAACTGCAGAGAAAGATTTCGCCCAAAATGGAGTCAGGCGCGTCGCTTTGAACACACGGCTTGCCCGAGGAGATGCCCACAAGTTTTACGAATCGCTTGGTTACGAGCGAAACGGCTTTCGCTTCACAAAAGATCTCTCGACCGTCGCGGCATGAAAATAAGACTTGTTGCGTCTCCAGCGATTGACAGTCGCCGCGCGTTCACGAAATCCAGATCGTCTTCGTGTTTGTGAATTCGCGGATACCAGCCGCGCCTAGTTCGCGACCGAAGCCTGAGCGTTTCACACCGCCGAATGGCAATCGCGGATCGGAAGCAACCATGGCGTTAATGAAAACCATTCCGGCGTCCAGCTCCGATGCGAAAAGTTTTTGCTGCTCGCGATCTTTGGTCCACGCGCTCGAACCCAGGCCGAATGTGGTGTCGTTCGCGAGCTCGACGGCGGCATGGGCATCGCCTACACGGAAAACAGCTGCGACCGGGCCGAAGACTTCTTCGCAGTACGCCGGCGATTGTTTGGGCACATCAACGAGAACGGTGGGTTCATAGAAAAATCCCGGACCGTGAATACGGTTGCCGCCGGTCAATAATTTTGCGCCTGCGGCAATTGTTTTCTGCACCTGATCGTCCACGCCTCGCAAGATTTGTTCCGTCGCAAGTGGACCAAGTTCAGTCTCCGGATCCATTGGATTGCCAAGCTTGAGCGCGCGCATGCGCTCCACGAATTGTTGAAGGAATTGTTCGTGAATTTCGTCGGCGATAATGAATCGCTTCGCTGCGATACAGGACTGACCGGTGTTGACTGTGCGCGCCTTTACCGCAGTGCTCAACGCCGATTTGAAGTCTGCGCTTGGCATCACGATAAATGCATCGCTGCCGCCGAGCTCGAGTACACTTTTTTTGATTTCACGCGCCGCCGCGCTCGCGACGGCCGCTCCAGCTTTTTCGCTGCCTGTCACCGTTACCGCTTTGACGCGCGCATCGGCGATGAGTTTTTCCACGTGCTCCGGCTCGATCAGCAGTGTTTGGAAGACGCCCTGCTCAAATCCGGCGCGGCAAAAGATTCCTTCAATTGTAAGTGCGCACTGCGGAACATTCGATGCGTGCTTGAGCAAGCCGACGTTGCCGGCAATCAAAGCCGGCGCAGCAAATCGAAACACCTGCCAGAAAGGAAAATTCCACGGCATCACCGCGAGCACCGGTCCGAGCGGCTGATACTCGACGTAACTTTCAGCTGCGTCGGTCTGCGCGGGTTCCTCCTCGAGAAATCGCGCGCCGTTCTCCGCGTAAAACCGGCAACCACGCGCGCACTTCTCGATTTCTGCGACTGAATCGCGGAACAATTTTCCCATCTCAAGCGTGATGATCTCGGCAAGTGTTTGCTTTTCTTGGAAGAGCAACTCCGATACGGCTTGTAACAACTCAGCGCGTTCGGCAAAGGTCGTTCGGCGATATCTCCCGAATGCTTTCTCCGCTTGGCTTAGCCGTTTCTCAATTTCCGCATCGTTCAAAGGAGAGAACTCCTTTAGTTTCTCGCCGGTAGCAGGGTTAATGGAAGCGAGTGGCATATCACTATCTTTATATCACAATTGCGATTTAATAGAGGGGCGAACTTCTGTGAGCGCGGCGTCGCAGAGCTCCGCCCTCCACGGCATCCCAGACTACAACCGCAATCCTTTCGGAATCAGAACGTGATCGAGCAGATCAAAACACCATTGCACGAGCAGCGCGAGGACAGCAGCGGGAATCGCACCCTCAAGAATGGTCACGTGATCGTTCAAGTTAAGGCCGCTGATGATCGGTTCGCCCAAACCGCCAGCGCCGATCAATGCGGCGAGCGTGGCAGTTCCGATATTAATCACGGCGCTGGTTTTGATTCCGGAGAGAATCGAGCGTGACGCAATTGGCAGATATATTTTCCAGAGACGCGCGATTGGGCTAAGTCCCAACGCAACGGCGGATTCGCGCAATGCTCGTGGGATGTCCTGCAAACCGGTCGCGGTGTTGCGCACAATTGGCAGCAAACCGTACAGAAATAGCGCAGCAACGGCGGTGCGAAGGCTTATTCCAAAAAAGGGAAGGGGTACAAGCAAAGCGAGTAATGCGAGCGACGGAATTGTTTGTACGACGCCGGCGAAACCAAGAATAACATGCCCAACAGCACCGCCGCGACTCGCGACAATGCCCAGTGGAATTCCGACCATGACTGAAAGCAGCAACGAAAATCCAGCCAGCTGGAGATGCCGAAGTGTCCAGCGAGCC
>QHQV01000037.1 GCA_003219945.1 Verrucomicrobiota bacterium
TGCCTCTGCTCAATTGGAAAACCTGTTTGACCTCCGCGTGTCCAATGACGGTTTCGCGCAATTCCGGTTCCAGCAGACCGGCCATCGCGTCTTTCATTTGATCGAGCAGCTCATAGATAATGCTGTAAAGCTTGACCTGCACGCCTTCGCGTTTTGCAGCCGGGACCGCCATGGTCTCGACTTTCACGTTAAAGCCGAGGACGACCGCGTCGGACGCACTCGCCAACAGAATATCCGATTCCGAAATCGGCCCGACGGCAGAGTGAATAATTTCCAGATCGACTTTTTTGGTTTCGATCTGTTTCAACGCGTTGACAATTGCTTCGACGGAACCTTGCGTGTCGGCTTTCAAAACGATCCGCAGCACTTTTTTGCCTCCGGCGGTTTCGAGCAAGGTCTCGAGCGTCGCGCGTTGCGGAACGAAAAGCTTGTTCGTGCGCTTTGTCTCAAGTCGCTCGTCACTCAGTTGCTTGGTGGCGCGCTCCGATTCCATGACCAGGAATTCGTCGCCGGCATTCGGCAGTCCTGTGAATCCGAGAACTCTCACCGGCGTCGAAGGCCCGGCTTGCTTGACAGGTTTGCCTCGGTCGTCGAGGAGGGATTTTACCTTTCCGCTGTAGTTGCCGCAGATAAATGGGTCGCCGGTTTCCAATGTGCCCATCTGCACGATTACGGTGGCGGTAGGCCCTCGGCCGCCTTCAACTTGTGCTTCGATGACCGTGCCGCGTGGTCTCGCGGTAGGTGACGCTTTCAGTTCCATGACCTCGGCTTGAAGCGACATCATCTCGAGCAGGTGATCGATTCCAGTGCCCTTGGTTGCCGAGACAGGACAAATAAGCGTTTCTCCTCCCCAGTCTTCCGGAGTTAGACCGTGCTCTTGCAGTTGGTTCTTCACGCGCTCGAGGTTGGCACCTGGGAGATCCATCTTGTTGACCGCCACCACGATCTTCACATGCGGCGCGGCCTTGGCGTGATTAATCGCTTCGACCGTTTGCGGCATAATGCCGTCGTCGGCCGCAACTACCAGCACAACGATGTCGGTGACATTGGCGCCACGCGCGCGCATTGCGGTGAACGCAGCATGTCCCGGCGTATCGATGAAGGTAATCTTTTGGCCGTTGTGATCGACGCTGTACGCGCCGATGTGCTGCGTAATCCCGCCCGCTTCGCCAGCTGCGACCCGCGTCTTTCGAATCGCGTCTAACAAACTGGTTTTGCCGTGATCGACGTGCCCCATGAAAGTGATAATCGGCGCGCGCGGCTTGAGTTCCTCTTCTTTCTCAATCACCGGAAGCGGCGGTGCGACTACCGGCTGTTCCACCTTGTGAACGCCGGCGCCTTTTTCACGTCGCTCTTTTTCCAGAACGAATCCGTGGTTTTCCGCAATCTTGGCGGCGATATCGGGCTCGATTGTCTGATTGATGTTGGCGAAAATGTTATGCATCATCAGCTCCGCGATTAGCTGATGCGGTTTTAGTCCGAGCTCGTTTGCGAACTGTTTAACAACGATTGGAGGCTTGATCAGAAGAACCTTCTGCTGCGGTCCGGCCTCCACTTCAGCAGGCATTAAAGTCACTTCGGTAGGTGTCTCCTCTGCCGGTTCAGCTCGCGCGAGTTCCGGTGGAGGAACCTGCGCAGGTGGCGGAGACTTGGAAGTAGCCTCAAGCGATGCGCGGATACGCGAGATCGGCGGTAGAACGGTGCGCTTTGTTTTTACCTCGCCTTCTTGAGTTTTTTTTGCCGTCTGTTTTCGATCAATCAGCGAGACAGTCTCGGTGTGCAGGGTCGCGTGTCCGGAAACGTCGGGTTTTTCCGACTCGCTGCTGAGCTGCTTTGCGGGTGCGGTCGGCTCGGTCGGCGCCGCTGGGCCCTTCTTTAGCACCTTAGCTTTTCGCGCTACGTCGACTTGCTTCTGAGGAGCAGTAGTCTTGCGTCCCTCCGCGCTCGCGGATGGCTTACGCGTTGCAGTTTTGCTGCCCGTCTTCGTTGCCATTGTTGTTCGTTTAAAATTTCGCTCATGACTCAAGCGTTCTCAAACGGGAGCCATGTTAGTGTACGACTTCCTGCCGGTGCACTGCATCATACATTTCGCGCGCCTTTGTTTCGTCCACCGCCAGAATATCGACCAAATCCTGCACATCTGCATCGCGCAATCCTTCTAAATTGGTGAAGCCGGATTTCACGAGAGCTAACGCCTGTTCTACAGTGACGGGGAGCGTGGCGGCGAGTTTTTGTGCGGCTTGGGCCACCTTCTGTTCCACGACGCTTGTCGCAGATGTATCTTTGCCAATGTTGATTTCCCAGCCCGTGAGCCGCGAAGTCAGCCGCGCATTTTGTCCTTTTTTTCCGATCGCGAGCGAAAGCTGGTCTTCATCCACGGAGATTTGCACATTCTTTTTCTCTGTATCGAAAACTAGATTTTTTACTTTCGCGGGTTTGAGCGCTTCGAGAATGTATTCCTTCGGATCTGAGCTCCAGCGGATGATGTCCACCTTTTCGTTGTTAAGCTCGCGCACAATGTTTTTTACGCGAGAGCCGCGCATCCCCACGCACGCGCCGACTGGATCGACTTTTTCATGCGCGCTCCACACCGCGATCTTGGTGCGATAACCGGCCTCGCGCGCGATGCCGCGAATCTCGACTGTGCCATCTGCAATCTCGCTCACTTCCAATTCAAACAGGCGGCGGACGAAATTCGGATGGCTGCGTGAGACAATTATCTCAGGGCCGCGTACACCGTTTTCTACCGCCACGACGTACGCTCGGAGACGATCACCAACATTGTAATCTTCCACCGCGACCCGCTCGCGCTGCGGCATGACGGCTTCGAATTTCCCAAGGTCGAGAATGACATCAGAACGGTCGAACCGTCGCACTGTGCCACTGACAATTTCGCCGGCGCGATCCTTAAACTCCTCGTAAATCATCTCCTTTTCAGCCTGGCGAATCCGCTGCATCATTGCTTGCTTTGCGGTCTGCGCCGCGATGCGTCCGAAATTTTTCGGCGTGACTTCGATCTCTAAAGTCTCACCGACGTTCGCATGCGGCTTGATCTTACGTGCTTTCGAGAGGTCGATTTCATCCTGCGGATTGGCTACTTGATCAACGACAACCAAATTTGCGAGCGCGCGGATTTCGCCGGTCTTGCGATTGATGTCGATGCGCAAGTCACGGGAAGCTCCGACACTCTTTTTCGAGGCAGAAAGCAGGGCATTGGAGACGGCCTCGAGCAGGATTTCGCGTTTGATTCCGCGCTCCCGCTCCAGGTAATCGAGCATGGCGATAAATTCGGCGTTCATTCAAAACATACAGCCCGCAGACTAAAAAGAGTGGGACACCAGTTCTCACTCCGATCAGCGCGCGGACTAGGCCCCCAGCTTACGATTGTGAAGCATTCGCGTCAATCTGCGCTTCGGTTTGATTTGACGTTCGGCGCTC
>QHQV01000038.1 GCA_003219945.1 Verrucomicrobiota bacterium
TTCTACGGGGATGCCGCCATCGTGACCTATCGCTCCACCGCCAAAGGAAAGGACCAAGATGGCGCGATAGATGAGCAGCGCCGCTGGACCCGCGTTTTCGTTCGCCGGGACGGGCGCTGGCAGCTGGTCCACTCCCAAGGGACAACGATTCAGAAGCCCTAAACGGGCGTGGTCATCCAAGGTTCTATCGCGAAATCTTCGATGCCTTCACAGAGCGGAAGGGTGAAGCAACATTGTTGGCGCGAACGCGGCCGCTCGCATAGCGATGGCCATATTGCTAACCTGGGCGAATTCGTCTCATCCTAAACTCACTTCATTCGTAGCTGATCGGTACCCGAACCTCGGACACGGCGCCGGGTTTAAGGCGCCAACTTTTAAATGTTTGGGTTGTAAGTTTGTCTAGTAGCGGACTGCCGGTGCTTTGGAACATGGTTGCGTTGGTCACTGTCCCTGTCGCGGTATCAATGCTCACAACGCAAATACCGCTTCCGCTTAGGTTGCGACGTTTTGCTTCGTACGTGTATTCAGGTAAAGGCGCGCTGATTGCCATGGATTGTGCCACTGAAAGCGACACCGGAACGGGCGCCGAAATGCTCACTGCCGCCGGTTGCACAGCAGGTCGCGGCCGTTTTCTCGGCCGAGGTTTCCGCTCGGCAGGCACGGCGACTACTGCCGACACTTCCGCGGAAGGCACCTCTTCGGGCGGGGTCGCCGGTTGACTTGGTGGCATTGAGGCAGTGCTCCGATTGGGTTCGGACTTTTTCCCTTCCGCCGGGGCAAATTGTGCTGGCACTTTTTCCGCAGCCGGTGTCTGCTCGGGTACAGGTGCAGTGTTTTGCTTCGGCGCCGTTGCGACCGTTTGCGTTGATTCGGCTTTTTTCTTTTTCGGTTTGTGAATTTGAATCATCTCGCCGGTCTGAAATTGATCCGGCAGATTCGCCGAAGTCGCCTCCTGAGCTCGACTCCAGTGCGCACCGGCGAAGCAAACACTAGCGCACACAACGAAGAGGCTCACCGTGCGGGCCGGCATGGCGAAAATGTCCGCCCCGTCTCGGGAACGTCAAATCACGGTTCGTAATACAGCCATCATAAGCTGTCTTGTCCAGCGGGCATCCTGCGCGCCTGGTGAGCAGGCTGTGAAGCCTGCTCGACCTCATCAGGCAAGATGCCTGAGTTACGTTGACTTGCTTGAACTTGTTCCGAAAACGAAGACTATCTCGTTAGGGTTTCCCAAACGGCTCTTTCGTTGCTTATGCTTCTCGTCACCGCGACAGACATTACGATTTGGATCGTGTCCGCGCTGTTAGCGCTCGGCATTGGCGCGGGCAAATACGCAAAATGGAAAGCGCGCAACCAGCTCGTGCGCGAACTCGCAGCAATGGATCGTGAGCGTCGGGAAAAAATGCTCAGCCGGATGAATCCAACGCAGGCGATGGAAGCGCGCCAGGAATTGATGCGACGATTTAATATTTTCTGAACGCGCTTCTTGTAGGTCAACCGCATCGAGTTGCCTGGGCGGGCGGAGCGCCTGCCCTACAACACTTTGTTAACCTGATCTAATCGTTGTCATTCTGGGCAAACGAAGCTGCAACGCAGCGGACGAAGTGAGCAAGGCCAGCCCTTCCATCTCTGATCAACCGGTCCCCGTAAAATCGAAACCGAGATCTTTCGCTTCACTCAACATGACAGCGTTGGTTGTGGGATGAATCTTCATCTGATGTCCTCTGCTCCGTTTGAAAAAAGTGTCTCAGTGATGCCCGAAGACATTGACGAGCAAAATCACGCCAACAACACCGTTTACCTGCGTTGGGTTCAGGAAGTTGCTGCCGCGCATTGGAGAGCGATCGCTAGTCGCGAAGCACAGAAAGGCATCGGTTGGGTAGTGCTGCGGCACGAGATCGACTACAAAGCACCAGCCTGTGTGGGCGATGACGTCCTGTTGCGCACGTGGGTCGGTCAAGCGACCCGGCTTACGTTCGAACGGTTCACTGAAATCCGTAGGAGCAGCGATGGCCAGTTGTTGTCAAAGGCTCGAACGCTCTGGTGCCCCATTAATGCGCAAACCGGCCGGCTAGTGCGCGTGCCGTTCGACGTGCGCGAGCAGTTTTCGAGTTGAATTTCGTTGCGCGCGTTTTTCGCTTCTCGCCTGCGGCACGGCGAGGTGAGGGTTCGATCCGGCGCAGGCGCTATTTGCAGAATCCTTCACCCTCCCCTCTCGTTTCGAAGGGAGAGGCGACCTTTGCTCATCACGATGTCTCGCGTTGGACGCTTCAACGCTAAACGTTTACCCTTCCCCGTTGAGTACAGCACCCGAGTCACGCCCGGTTATCGCTTGTTATTGCGCAACGTTTCTCAAACCGGAGATGCTGCATATCTACCGGCAGATCACCGGTCTGAAACGATGCGCTCCGGTGGTGATTGCGCAGAAACGTGAAAATGCCGAGCGCTATCCATTTGAGTCTATTCATATCGTTCCCAAGCCGCAAACCCATGTCCTCCGGCGGTTTTGGTTTCGACAATTGCGTGATAAGCCGTGGCAGATCTCAGATGTGGAATTGAGCGCGTTGCTCAGCGTTCTAACTGAAACGCGCGCATGTCTTTTGCACATTTTCTTTGGCCACATTGCTGTGCATCTTCTGCCGCTGATTCGCGCGTGGAAACATCCGTCAATTGTTTCCTTCCATGGCGCGGATGTCATGGTTGACATGAATAAGCCGGCCTATCGAGAAGCGACTTTGCAGATGCTCGACGCAGTAATGCTGGTTCTCGTTAGGTCAGGATCGCTGCAACGTGCTCTCGTCGGTCTCGGCTGCGACCCGGAAAAGATTGAGATCCAGCGCACCGGCATTCCGCTGGAGGAATTTCCGTTTCGCGACCGTGCTGCCCCGCAAAACGGCGAATGGCGATTTGTGCAGGCGGGCCGATTAATCGAAAAAAAAGGGTTGCCGGTAACCCTCCGCGCTTTCTCAACCTTTTTGAAGCAACACCCAAACGCCACACTAACGATCGCCGGCGAAGGACCT
>QHQV01000262.1 GCA_003219945.1 Verrucomicrobiota bacterium
TGATCTGCGGCGCGATCGATCGGAACCGGTTCGCCTAACGAGTTGCCTGGCCCGATCAGAAACGCCATTTCCAACTCGTAATCAAAGCTTTTGCTCGGACCGAATGTCGGCGTGGCTGCGTCCGGCGCTTTCGTCTGTCCGCTCGGCCGGCGCACATCCATCCCGCTGACAACGATCGAACTCGCGCGTCCATGATATGCGACTGGCAACCATTTCCAGTTAGGCATCAGCGCGTTCTCAGGACCGCGCAACATCGTACCGACATTGTGCGCGTGATGGTACGATGAATAGAAATCGGTGTAATTGCCGATGCGCACTGGAAGTTTCATCGCCACATCTTTTTGCGCATGAAACATTTTTTCCCGAAGCCGTGCGTCATCGCGCAGTATTTGTGTATCCGCCGAGAGCAGATGCTGAACAATCTCGCGCGTCTTTCTCCAGGCTGGTCGCCCTAGTCTGAGAAACGAATTCAGCGATTCCTCAGAAAATACTCTCTGGTTTTGAAATTCCGTCGATCGAAAATGACCGAGCTCTTCCAGCGCGGAGAGATCAATAATCAAATCCCCGATCGCAACGCCCACCCGCGGTTTGCCTTGTCGCGGTTGGAAAACGCCGCAGGGAAGATTCTCCAATGGAAAATGGGAATCCGGTGAAACTTCGATGAACGATTTGAGCGGCATAAATGGTAGGGGCGATTGACCTCAATCGCCCGAAATGTGTCTGTTATGCAGACCGGGCGGTTCAGGTGAACCGCCCCTACCTTACAGGAAACCCAACTCGCGCAAATCGTCGCGTGGCTCATCGAAGCTGCAACTACCGAAGGACCTCACGAATTTGCGGCGGTATTGCAGGGGTTCGACGTCAATCTTCCAGTCGCGCCACATGAAGAAATCGTCGGTAAACGAAAACGATCGTGGATCTTCGTCCTCGAGCATCATCACGGTTTGATCGGCTTCCCATTGATGTTCCGCCGCAAGAACTGCGGCTCCCAGCACATTGAGAAATCCGTGCATCTTCGTTTTCACTTCGTCGCGAAATTGCTGGATTGGATGATGCAGACCGGCCGTAAACTTGATCGGGAGCTGATACGTCGCTGCCGTTACCAGCGCGCGTGCGATCTGCGCCGAAGTTGGAAATGCATCGGCTGTCACTCCACCGGTGCGCAATTTGTAACCGAATTTTGCCATGTCTTTGTCGGAGTTGTATCCGGCAATCAGTGCAATGGTTTGCTCTGCTCTCTCAGGCGGCGCTTCCCAAAACACCGGCAACTCACCCACAACCGCGCTCGCCACTTTGAGGGAAACAGAATCCACATCGTCCGGTAAAAACATTTCGAGATGACTGACCGAAATCAGATTGACATCTGATCGCGAATATGAACGAATCGCGGCGCCTGCATTCTCCAGCGCGTCACGGAAGCTCTCCACACTTGTGGTTTTCGGTCCAAGCGCGGCGACGCGGAGCGGATGTGAAGAATCGAATTTTGAAGCAAATTTTGTTGCCGCGTCGAATTGCCCCACGGGCAGAACGAATCCGTTGAGCATCCACACTTCGGATGAACGCACATAGCTCGCCTGGTTCCGCAACGCCGGTTCGAGCGCCAGGGCGCAAGGGGGAAACATCCCTGCGTAATCAATCGCTTGATTGAGAAGTGCGCGAAGCGAAGCAGAAACAGCCATGACCGGAGAACTAACCATGAATGCACACGAATGGACACGACGAAAATTTTTGTAGCCACGCCCCTGCGGGGGTGTTTCGGTTGAGTTCCTAATTCAGCGACGACGGCGCACAGCGCCGTGGCTACAGCAGAAACCGTAAAGTGGTACGGTCGTCTAGTCGCACGACGCAAATTGCGGAGTCATGCTGAAGGAGGCGCGCAATTCGCCAGCGGGCGGAATGGTTTGGATCCCTTGTTTTTTCTCGAATGCGCGCTGCTCGTGATGATCGGTCAAACCCCAGCATGGCTCGACGCAAAGAAATGGACCGCCATCCGACCACAAGGTAATGTAAGGAACGCCGGCCAGGTCCATTATCACCCAGCGCCCGCTCGGCGGATCCACGAAAGAAAATTGCGGTCGCGGAACGTTCACCAGTTCGAGAATGATCGAGCCGGGCAATTCGTTTTTTGGAAACGGCATTTCGCCACCTGAAAATTCAATGTCACGCGTTTCGCCCGACAGAAAATTGTCCGGCGAAAAATATCGTCGATACAATCCCCGCGGCATTTGCAGATGAAAGCTATCGAACGAATCCGCGCCGAAGCCTGGGTGCAACCCAAACGACACATGTGCGGTCAATTCCGGTTCATGGTTTCGAAACTCGAAGAGCACACCCATGCCATCAGCGCCGATCTGATACGTGAGATCCACACTAACCTTCAGCGGATATTCGATTTCGGAAAAATCGTCCGGAGTGATCTGGTATTTTAACGACGCGCCACTTCCTTCAGTGGAACATCCGCCGAGATGCCATGTTTTCGCACGAAGAAAACCGTGGGTGCCACCCTTGATTTGGTGTCCGCGATACAGACTACTACCATTCTTCAGCCGATGAAGATAATAACCCATGACCGTGGAGTGATTTGCCCAGCCTTCAGGCGGCGGCGTTATATCGTTGTCCCGGTAAAGAAAGCCAATCCATTCGCCGGCTTCACTGATTCGCGCCATGCTGATCAGTTCCGCACCGAGACGCGACACAATCATGCGAAGTCCGTCCTCTTCGTCAGTAAGAACATCGAGATGCCGACCATCACGGTTTTCCTCTGTGTGTGAGAACTTCATGGTAGGGCAGTCGGGCAACCCTTTCGCCTCTCCCCTTCCCAGGGAGAGGGTTAGGGTGAGGGTTCAGCCTTACTTGTGCGCGGTTCCGATCCCTCACCTCGGTCCTCTCGCTTCCGAAGGGAGAGGCGGAATAGGTCGCACATCAAGACCGCGGCATCGCCGCTCATGGGAACAAGCCGCGCACTTGTTTGGCCTTGATGACGCGCTCAACCCCGGTCGCCATAGCGGCTGTGCGATGCGACACCTTATGGTCTTTGGCGCGCCTGATTACTTGCACAAACGAATGCTCGAGAATGCGGAAAAGTTTGTCGGTCACTTCTGACTCCGACCACAGAAACGCCTGCAGACCCTGCACCCACTCGAAGTAGGAAACGATCACGCCGCCTGCATTGCAGAGAATGTCCGGGATCACGAAGACTTCATCCCAGCGCTCGTCGAGAATCAGATCCGCATCGGGCGTCGTCGGACCGTTCGCGCCTTCGGCGAGGATGCGGCACTTGAGCTGACCAGCGTTTTTTCCGGTAATCACGCGGTCAACCGCCGCCGGAACAAGAATATCGCACGGCAGCGTGAGAAACTGGTTAGGATTTACATGATCGTCCTGAGCGAACGCACGCAGATTCCCTTTTTTGATCATGTGTTGCTCGGCCGCTTTAACGTCGATCCCTTTCGGATTGTAAATCGCAGCGGTGTGATCACTGATCCCGACGACTTTGACGCCGCTCTTATAGGCCAGCGACAAAGCTGCGACCGAACCGACATTGCCGAATCCTTGAATGATCGCGGTGCATTTTTCCGGGTCCATCTTCAGCATGTTCATGGCACGCTCTACGAGATACACGGCGCCGCGACCAGTCGCTTCACGCCGCCCTTCGGTCCCGCCAATGGCGACCGGTTTACCGGTAACGATTTCGTTCACGGCGTAGCCCATGTAAACCGAGTAGGTGTCCATGAACCACGCCATGATCTGTTCATTGGTACCCATATCCGGGCCCATGATGTCAGTGTGCGGACCGACGAACGGAATCATTTCCTGCATGTAACGGCGCGACACGGACTCGAGTTCAGTCCGCGATAATTTTGAGGGATCAACAGCTACCCCGCCCTTCGCACCGCCGTACGGCAACTGAGCGAGCGCGCATTTCCAACTCATCCACATCGCTAATGCGGCCGTTTCGCCCATCGAAAGGGAAGGCGCGAAACGAGTGCCGCCTTTGGTCGGCCCCAGTGCGATGTGATGTTGCACCCGGTAACCCTGGAAGGCTCTCGTGCTGCCGTCGTCCATATGCACAGGCAGCGTCACGGCCACGGCGCGTTTGGGGTACGTCGCCCACTCGCGGTCGTCCTTGTCGATGTTCAGATAATCGGCGATGACGCGAAATTGCTCGCAAGCCATCTGAAAAACTTCGTCGTCGTAGATCGTGTGTATCGCTGTGTCAGCGCAAGACTCGGCGTCCATGGGAGACCTGCTATTTGCGCTGGGCACGTAACGCCGTCAACTGCGAAACTTTGGAGTGCAGCGACCTGTCGCGGGTCTGGGTAGCGCACGCGGCTCGCGTGCTGGTTTCGGCGGCGCGCCGAAACGAGCTTTTCTGGAGCTGCGATCAAACAGTGTGCCTATGCAATTGAAAAAGTTCGCGATCGCGAGACGCGCTCGCCAGCATGCGAGCCGCGTCCGCTATCCTGACCGCGGACGCTACACTCCAAAGATCGACAAGAGCGCGTGAACCTGGCTAATCTCCCCAAATGAAAATCGAAACTATAGCCGTTCACGCAGGACACGAGGTGGACCCGGCAACCGGGGCGGTGGCCGCCCCGATTTATCTGTCCACCACGTTTGAGCGCGACATCGAGGGCACGTACTCGCGCGGGTTCATGTACTCGCGCAACGATAATCCAAATCGGCAGACGCTGGAGCGCGGCGTGAGCTTGCTCGAAGCCGGCGAAACGGCTGCGGCCTTCGCCTCCGGCACCGGCGCGGCTATGTCGATTTTGCAGGCATTATCTCCCGGCGATCACGTCCTTGCGCACGTAGACGCTTACTACGGCACGTCGCGATTGATCCGCGAAATCTTTGTACGCTGGGGACTCGAGGCAGATTTCGTCGACATGAGCGATCTCGACGCAGTTAAGAAAGCGGTGCGGGCAAAAACAAAACTGGTTTGGGCCGAAACGCCTTCCAATCCGTTGCTGAAAGTTGTCGATCTCGCCGCGCTCGCTGAAATCGCACACGACACCGGAGCGATTTTGGTTTGCGACAACACCTGGGCACCGGTGCTGCAACGACCATTCGATGTTGGCACCGATCTAATTCTCCATTCAACAACCAAGTATTTCGGCGGGCATTGCGACGTTCTCGGAGGAATTGTCGTTGGAAAGACAGACAATGAATTTTTTCAGCGGATCCGCAGCATTCAATACGAAGGCGGCGCGGTCCCCTCGCCTTTCGATTGCTGGTTGATCCTGCGCGGGATGCGCACATTGCCGTGGCGCATGCGCGCGCATTCGGAAAACGCGATGAAAATCGCGGAGTTCCTCGCGCGACATCCGAAAGTGGCGCGGGTACATTATCCCGGGCTGCAGTCGCATCCCGGGCACAAAATTGCGGCCGGACAGATGTCCGCGTTCGGCGGGATGCTGTCGCTCGAAGTGAAAGACGGGTGCGACGCGGCGATGTCGGTCGCAGCGAAAACGAAAATCTTTATCCGCGCCACGAGCCTCGGCGGTGTGGAAAGTCTGATCGAGCATCGCGCGTCCATCGAAGGCCCGGGTACAACTTCGCCCGAAGGCTTGTTGCGCGTGTCCGTCGGCCTCGAAAACGCCGACGACCTGATCGAGGACCTCGATCAGGCGCTGGGGTGACAATGAGGGGCGTCCTCCAGGTCGCCGTCTTTCAATTGCCGGCCGACTAGAGACCGCCGCTCCTTGGGCGCAAGCCCTCTGAGATTCGTGTTGTAGCGTCCGCTGTCGCCAGCGGATTTAACGCCGGACATCGATGCGCTGAGGACAGAGCACGCCACGCGATGCGAAAGCCGTTTAAACGGCTTCCGCCGAGGTGCTCGTGTAGCACCGGCTTGAAAGCCGGTGTCAATGAAAGCGCCTCCGGAACACATCTATGATGTCTTGCACTTCGGTAATGCGCAGAAGAAACGCCGCCCCGAAAAATCCGGCGCCGGCAACTGCAATCGTCGCGAGCAGTATTGCTAACTTTTGAAAGAACCGCATGTCCGACCACGCATCCAGCCAGAGATAATTCGCCGCCCAACAGATCAACGCAAGCAGCGCACCGGCGACACAAATTTTGCCGAGCGCGATCAGCATCTGGCGCGTTTCAAGCCGCCGCGTGTGCCGGCGCATCAGGGTGTAGAGCAAAAGAAAATTGATTGTGGCCACAAGGCCCGTTGAAAACGCAAGGCCGCGGTGTCCCCATCCAAGCCGGAATGTGAACAACCAGTTGAGAAACAGATTCGCACCAATTGCGAGAAAACTCACTACCATTGGCGTGTTGCGTTTGCCAACGGCGTAAAATGCCGGCGTCAACACTTTCAACGCCGCATACGCCGCCAGGCCGATCGCGTAATATTGCAGCGCGCCCGCAGTTTGCCGAGTCATCTCAGCCGTGAAACGTCCGTGCTGATAAATCACGCTGATGATCGGCGACGCCAGCATGACGAGTCCGATCGCCGACGGAACCGTGAGCAAAAACGCCAGCCGCATCCCGCGCGCGAGCGTTGCGCGAAACTCAGCCGTGTTCCCGAGCGCGGCGCTCTTCGACACCAGCGGCAACGTCACAGTGCCGATGGCGACGCCGAAAATTCCCAACGGTAATTGCATCAGACGAAATGCAATGTTGAGCCAGCTCACCGGGCCGTTGCCGAGACTGGCCGCAAATCCGCTGTTGATCAGCACGTTTACCTGCACCGCGCTCGCTGCGATCACCGCCGGTCCCATCAAGGTCAGCACCGTGCGCACGCCTTCGTCGCGCCAATGAAAATCGGGGTGAAATCTGTAGCCGACTTTCCACAGCGACGGAAATTGCCCGATCAATTGCCACGCCCCACCGATGAGCGTGCCGATCGCCAAGCCCACGAGGGAGCGCGCGCCGAAATGCGGATCAATCCAATAACCAATCGCAACCCCTCCAATGATCGAGCCGAGATTGAAATAACTCGACGCCATGGCCGGCGGACCGAACACATATTTCGCGTTCAGCATTCCCATCACGAGCGCTGCGAGCGAGACCATGAGCATGAACGGCCACATGATCCGGGTCAGCGAAATCGTGAGCTCGGTTTTGTCCGGCGACCAACTGCCCCATGTCAACAGGTCGACCAGTTGCCGCGCGAACATGATGCCAAGCAGTGTGATCGCGCTCATGAACACAGCCGTGAGCGTGGCCACCTTGTTCGCCAGACGCCACGCCGATTGGTCGCCTTCGACTGCGATCTTTTTCGAGAACGTGGTGATGAACGCCGTCGAAAGCGCGCCCTCTGCGAAGAGATCGCGCAACAGATTCGGTAACCGAAACGCCATGAGAAACGCATCGAGATTTCGTCCGGCGCCGAACAGCCCGGCAAACACCATCTCGCGAATGAGACCCAGCAAGCGGCTCGACAGAATGGCGATGCCGACCACACCCGTCGCGCGGGTGCTCATTCGCCGGTCGTCAGCCGCAGCCATCGGCGAATGTTAACCACGAATACACACGGATGAACACGAATGTTCTCAGATCCAGATCATTTAACCACGGACTGCACGGATGACACAGATGAAAGCGACAAGATCAGATGTTGGTGGATCAGAATTTCATGCGCAGCGCGTTGGAGTGCGGCGACTTGGGGCCGCTTTCCACACACAACCAGGAATACACAGGGACCAGGCTTTGCCTCACGCGATCATTACAAGGTGAATGGTTATATCCTTACATCGTCAGCTGTAGTCGGGATCGATGATGCCGGTATCTATAGCGGCGGTCTCAAACCGCCGGGTGGTCGATCACAGATCAAGGCTGCAGCAAAGGAAGTAAAAGCGGGCGCGAACGAATCAAAACGCCGCTAGAACAATGCGGTGCCCTGAGTCAGGCGGCGATACCCTTGATGCTGCACGTGCGCTGCCCCAACGCATTCAACTGAAACTTCCACGCGTGCGAAGAAAGCCGCTGCAATTTTTTGTTAGTCCGTTAACTTCGAGGGCCCGATCACGGCGGAGAGTTGGGCGGCAATTTAGAGTCCGCTAAGAACAGCGTCTACGCAGGTTGGGTAGAGCAGTGGCCGCAGCCCGCTCCACCGAGCTGCAGCCTATCCACTTCATCCACCTCATTGCAGTCGCGGTAAGTAACCGCGGCGCTAATCTCCTTGGAGGAATGCGTAAACACTACAGCATTGTAGTGTTCGGCAAGCCAAAATTGCGCTGCCACCTTCAGATTCGCTTGCGCGTTTCGACATCTTATCCACGACAGGCCTGTGATCGCTCAATGACAACAATGTAATGCTAAATCTTAGCGGTGGATCCGAACGGGATTCGTAAAGCACCACGAACAATGCACAGCGCTTTAACCGTACTCAGCCGTTCTTCGGATTGGCTGTACGGGTGAATTAGCATCTGCGCCGGTGATGTCCCTTGCGCCGTGCGCGGCGAATTAGCCGCGTCTTCGAACGGTGATGCGAGGCCGCGATCACCAGCACGCTAGCCGCTTCCGCAGATTTTCGGGGCAGCAGAGGCTTTGAAATTGTTCGGCCCCCGCGTTCGTTCGCCACTACCCTCGCACCTTTACCTGCTCTGTCGGAAATCCCTTTCCTCGGTTCCTGCTTTCCTGCTTTCCTTACATGTTCCAAGATTCGTCGCTACGCGGCGGGGAAACGGACAACTTTCTTTTTGCCGCGGCCGAGGATGTCGGTGGGCGGCACGAAAGTGACTTCCACGTATTTCTCGGCGCAAGCCACCAGATCGCGGCTGCAACTCAGGTTGAGCTTGTGTTTGATGTTCTCGCGATGGCTTTCGATCGTTTTGACACTCAAGTTGAGCGAATGCGCGATCTGGCTGTTTCCAAGGCCTGAGCCTAACAAAAAGAAGATGTGCATCTCGCGATCGGACAACTTTTCAATACCAATCGTAGGACGTGCCGAGCGATGTTGTTGTTCCGATCGCGTCTCCAGCGATTTTTTGAACGCGCGCATCGCTACGTCGCGGCTGACATAGATGTTGCCGCTCATAATCTCGCGAATAGCGGTGAGCAGCTCGTCCTTCGGAGCCTTTTTCATCACGTAACCGTCTGCGCCGGCTCGGAAGGCGCGCTCTGCGAAGATGGTTTCCTCAAAAGCGGAATAAACGAGAATCAACAAAGCAGGATGCTCCGACTTGAGCGCTTTAAGAAATTCGAGGCTGTCGCCGGTGCCCAGCCGCAATGCAATCAGCAGCAAGTGCGGCTTGCATTCCTGGATCTTGTGGCGGCATCGCGAATAGTGTCAGTCTCGCCACATACAATCATGTCCGGCTGAGAATTCGCAAAATGTGCGACGCCATACCGAAGCAGCGGGTGCTCTTCCAAAATCAAGATGCGGGTTTTTACAGAATGCTTTTCTGGAGTGGACATGTACGTGCGTGTGGGTTGCGCAACTGTCGGAAAGTTTTTGCCATTTTCGCGGAGTAAATGTCAAGCTGGAATTCCTTAGGTCTATTCACGCAGGGAACACGGAAGACGCACGGGGCAGACCAGCCACGGATTGACGCGGATGACTCTCAGGAAAGCAGGAAAGCAGGAAACAAGGATAGAGCCACTGGCGGACCGGACAGGATCCAACAGAATGAATTTGAAACAAATGCGTTGAAAAATCTGTGCATCTTGTCGGAAACCTCCGTGATCTCTGTGTTCTCTGTGCTGTAGTGTCTATTGTCCCAGCGGAAATCCGAGATCTGCTTAGCAACTAAACGAGCTGAGGACAGGGCATGCTATAAACGAGTTCAGGCCGGCCACGGATGACCACAGATCGGCACGGATTCTTTTGAATTAGGAAGACAGGAAATATGAAATGGAGGCCAGTTTCCTGCGTTCTTGCTTTCCTAATTCAATCTTCCCTGCCCGCTTGCTGTAGTGTCCTCTGTCCCCAGCGGATTAGCCGCTTCAGCGAATGCGCTGGAGGACAGCGCGCGCCACGACGTCGCCTGACGATGTAACGATTTCACGTGAGGCGAAGCCTCATTTCAGAAACAGATTCATGCCGTCGAGATCAATGATGGCATGGCAGATGTAGAGCGTGTCCATGCCGAGAATCCCGGCAATTTTGGTGTCACCTTGTTGCAATGCGAACTGCGGTAATGGAGCGACGGCGAATTTTTCGCGCGGCACTTTGAATGCGCCGATGTTGAGGTCCTCGAGTTTTGCCGCGCTGATCTTTTTGGATGTGCCGCGGCCAAATTGTGCAGAGATCCGCGTCGATTCCGAGACGAGCCCAAGCGATCTAACGAAACTTTCGTGCAAGATGGTGACAAAGGCGCCGGTATCGATCAGTAAACGCGTTGGTTGGGCCCGGATTGAGCATGGCACGGTCAGGGCGCCGGTTTCCTCCCGTCGTATCGGAACACGCGTGAATTTTTCGGAAGCAGCAACTGAACCAAGATTGATCCGTTGAGCTTGGTCGACTTTGAAGAAGACAAGTTTCGTGTGGCAATTAATCAGCGCTTTGTAACGAAGAAGAATGTCAAGGCCCAGCACGCCATCGAAAGTGGCATTTCCAGCATCGGCTTGCGATGTCCTGCGCAGCGTGACCAAGCTGCTGCCAAAATTCATGCTGCCAGCGGATATGTTTTGCACAAAGCCAACCGGCAATGACTGGCCCTGAATCTCCGTGAACCGGATGTAGCGCAGACCACGCTGCGATGGCCTCACGCCGCATAACTCTGCTGCTTCTGTGTCGAGAATCAGTTGGTTCGATCCAGTGTCGAGCAGTAAATTGGCCGGTTGACCATTGATGCGGACGGACATGATCATTTTGTTCATCGGTCCGTAGTGCACCCGCACGGCTTTGTATCCGGCCAG
>QHQV01000039.1 GCA_003219945.1 Verrucomicrobiota bacterium
ATCGATAACGAAATCTGCGCCGTGCTCCGATTCGATGAAGGCGATGCGGCATCGTGGACAATCAACTCGTCCGTAAACGGGAGCCAGCCAAAGACTGTCTCCTGTTCTCTGTACGTTTTTCGGTGGAACCCAGGCAAAAACAGCGCGCTTCTCGCGAACTTGCATCGACCGGATGTGTGTCTGCCCGCAAGCGGCTGGACCCAGGTGGCGGATGATGGGGTGCGCAATTATCCGGTGACGGGAGTGTTTGAGTTGCCGTTTCGGCATTTCGAATTTCAGCGCGCATTCGAAAATTCCGCGCCGCAGACAGCGCACGCATTTTATTGTTTATCGGAAGACCGCGCTGTCGCGAGTTCCGCGCCGCTTCCCACGAGTCTGCCGAGCATGAGCGGAAGTCGTTCTGAATGGACGCGTGCTGAGCGCATCCGCACGGTGCTGGAAGGACGCCGTCATTTGGGACAGCAGGTGATACAAGCGATATTCATCAGCAGCTATCCGTTCTCTGGAGCAGACGCTGAATCACAGTTGCGCGATCTGATTCGTGAGGTGGTTGTTTTGCGCGAACCGGAAAAGTAGGTAGGCCGATTCGTTTGTAGTGGCAGTCGTATCGCGTGCAATCCTGCAACCGAAGGTGGATCAGCTTCTCCCCTGGGCTGCCGTAGCCTTGGCGAACCGTCGAAGACGATTGCAATAATCGTGGAAGGCGCAGAAACCATGCGGCGAAGCCGCATTCGTTTGCCAACGCGTTGAGGAGTCGCTGCGGCGATCGTTCCACACTCAAAAATCAAAAAATATCTTGCCATGCCATCGGGAATTGTTACAAACGGCGTAATTCTCCGAGCCTTGGGAGGAGACATGCGAAAACTTAAGACACGTCACCCGCGCAGTTTGTCGTCCCGCTTAGTCTTAATTGTGGCGGGCGCGTTGATGCTCATCGCCGGTTTCGCCCCCCGCGCGAATGCACAGCTAATAGCTTATTTTAATTTTGAAGGTCCGCCGACGCCGCCTTACCCCGTAAATATGATGTCGGATGTTCCGCCAGGATTTGTAAGTACGACGCTTATCACCAACTACACTACCGCCAACATATCGGCCGGTCCCGGGATCCCTTTAAATGTTGCTCCTGGCGACGTGGACCCCAACCTTACTTCGCTGGGTCTGCGCAAAAGCAGTTTGAACAACGGGCGCGATTTTGATATTCAGCTCTTCTCGGCGCAAGGCTTCTTTCAGAACATGACATTGAGCTTCGCGACTAATGGCAACGGGAACGGCTTCACTTCGGTACAGCTTTCGTACAGCACTAATGGAGGAGCAACTTTTACCGCTGGCCCGATCGCGCCACTAACGCAACAGCCGCAAATCGTAAGTTTGGCCGTCCCTGTCGGGGCTAACAACGCACCACTACTGGTCCTGCGATTTGACTTCAGCGGTGGCCAATCAAGTGGCAACGATCTCCAGACCATCGTCGATAATATCCAGATAAATGGTACGATCGTTCCTGAGCCGACAACCATCGCGGGTGGGCTGCTCGGCGTCCTTGGGCTCTGCTGGTTTCAGCGGCGTCGATTGATTTGCTGCGTGCGTTTGCGTCGCACCTAACCAGACCAGTCTTTGAACACGCCTGGGTGCCCGTGCCTTCAATCACGTGGCCCGCATTATCCTGAAACGCGAATCACAGCGCGAAGTGAACGGCTGTAAACTCCGCATAGCCGACTGCGTTGTGAGCTAATCTAAAGCCGCAAGCAGCGGCTGCCGAGACGCATTTACCGCAACTACCAAAACCTTAGCTGCGCAATTTGCGCCGCAGCACCGCCACGCCGAGTAAAGCGAAACCGAGTAGGGAAACTGTCGAGCCTCCATCTGGAACGCCCGCGGGGGTCACGCTGATGTCGTCGAGGAAAAAGAGATTGCCAAAT
>QHQV01000196.1 GCA_003219945.1 Verrucomicrobiota bacterium
CAGTGATCGCTCTGGGGGCATTGATTGGACTCGGTGCGGTGGTTTTGCTCGGAGTGAACCTGTATGTGCAATCACAAGGGGCACAAGCAAAGATTCAACAGGAACTGACTCGCAGCCTCGGCGTTCCGCTCAAAATTCGCAGCATGAGCGTCACTCCCTGGGGTGGACTTGAACTTAGCGGCATCACAATTCCGCAAATCGTATCGGTCGGGCCGAAAAATTTCCTGCAGGCTAGAACATTCCGGCTACGCGTTCGTTTCCTTTCGCTTTTTTCGCGACGGCTGGTGATCAAGGATGTTTCGCTGGTTCGTCCCAGGGTTGTGTGGCCGCAGAACACAGAAGGAAAATGGCGTCTGCCTAATACGCGAGCAGCGCGCGCACACACCGTTTCGACAAATCAGGCTCCAGCGCCTTCGCAGGCGGAAGCAGGAACAGAATTTGTTCAAACGAATACAACTCCCGCTGTGACGAATGCAGCCAGCGTTCCATCTTCGCCAAAAGTGACCGTCAAGGATCAACCAGCAGGACGCGAACCAAAATTGGCCGTTGCTCCTGAAGTTCGCCGAGTAAGCGTCAAGGACGGTGATTTCACTTTCTTGGATCAAACCGGGAGGCTCGTTGCAGGTTTTTCCGGAGTGGATTTTCGCACCAACATCCGTAGCGCCCAGGCGCTCCGGGGAGATGCGAAGGTGGCCCGGGTTTCTTTGCGCGACCGTTTTTTTCTGGACCAGCTTCGGTCACCGATTCGCTACGAGCCCGACGTTCTCGAGCTCTCGAAAATTTCTGCTCGTGTCGCAGAGGGCGAGGTAAACGGTTACTTTGCGATGCAGCCAGAGACCGAGGATTCCCCATTCACTACCAGCGTAAGCTTTCATGACGTGCTCGCCGATCAACTCGTCGAAAATGCCGGCGGCGCGAAGGGAATGGTGAAGGGCAAGTTGGAAGGAAGTTTCCAAGCCTCGGGAAAAACTACCGATCCTGAAGCGCTTGTCGGCCAAGGCGAAATTTCTCTGCGGGACGGCCGCGTCCAACAATACAGATTGCTCGTGTTACTCGGGCAGATTTTGCAAATCGAGGAGCTGCAGGAGCTTCATCTTGAGCAGGCTGATGCAAAATATCACTTCCGCCCGGGGCTAGTCACGGTTGATGAGCTTGTTTTGCGCTCGCCAAATATTCATCTCACGTCGTCGGGTACAGTCGCGTTTGACGGGACGCTGCAACTCAAGTCGCAGCTCGCGATCAACGACAGAATTCGCGGCCAACTTTTCAAACCGATTCGTGACAACTTTCACCGCATCGACGAGCCCGGCTATTCAGCCATCGAGTTTCAGGTCGGCGGCACTATTGAGCGGCCCAGCACCAATTTAGTGGAGCAAGTCGTCGGCCGGGATATCAGCAGCATGCTCAACAGCTTCTTCGGTGGAAAAAAGGACCGGCCGAAAAAGAAAAAAAAGCGCGTCGAAGATGTGATGACCGCTGTGCCCTCGCCGTCTTTGTCGCCGGAGGCAGCGCTGCCTGAAGCCACTGCAACGCCAAGTCCAGTCGCGTCGCCATGAGGGTGATCGCCGGCAACGCCGGCGGAGTCCGCCTGGCAGTTCCGAAGCGCGGTGTCCGCCCGACAATGGACCGCGTCAAGGCGGCTATCTTTTCGAGCTTGGGTGAGGCGATCATCGGCGCGCGAGTGCTCGATCTTTTCGCTGGAAGCGGTGCGCTTGGAATCGAAGCGCTGAGCCGTGGGGCCGCCTCCGCGATGTTTGTTGAAGGTGAGCGCCAATCGGCAGAAGCAATCGAGAAAAATCTCGCCAAGACGAATTTAAAAGGGCGCGTGCGAAAGCAGGATGTTTTCGATTTTCTACGGCAACGATCGAACGCGGAGAAATTTCAAATTATTTTTGCGGATCCGCCCTATGAAAAACCCCACCGCGGCGAAAGCCATACTGAGAAGCTTTTGAATAACGACAGTTTGCCAAAATTGCTGGAGCTCGACGGCATTTTTGTGTTGGAGAAACGACCGGATGAAACGCTTTTAGAATTGAAACTTTGGCGCGTAATTCGCCAGAAAACCTACGGTGCCACCGAAATCCTGTTTATAAGTCAATCGGCATGCGGCAATTGGCAATCTGTAATTAAGTGATTCGGTTCATTTATAATCTGTTTTGGCCGCTCGGGTTGCTGATTTTTTTGCCGGGCTATTTCGCCAAAATGATTCGCCGCGGGAGTTACCGCGAGAAATTTGGGCAGCGGATGGGAATTTATGACGGAGCCGTGCGCAGCCGTCTTTCGAACCAACGCTCAACATGGCTGCACGCAGTGAGCGTAGGTGAAGTAAACCTTGCGTTGAAACTCGCGAATGCATTACGCGTGATCGAACCGAATTTGTGGTGCGTGCTGACTACGACCACAACGACCGGGTTCGCGTTGGCGCGCAGAAGTGCGCCGCCTTGGATCGAAGTCATGTACACGCCGCTGGATTACTGGCCAATCATGCGGCGCGCATTTTCGGCGATTCTTCCGGCGCGGATTGTTCTTATTGAAGCGGAGGTTTGGCCCAACCTCGCCGCCGCAGCGCACGCGCGCCGGATTCCGCTCGCGCTGGTGAACGCGCGATTGTCTCTGCGCTCTGAGCGACGCTATCGACGGTTTCGGTTTTTTGTCGCGCCAACGTTCCGGCTCCTCGATTTGGTGTGTGTACCAGAACGGCGGGACGTCGAGCGATGGGCGACGCTCGGTGTTTCGCGAAACCGAATTCATGTTACCGGCAGCATCAAATTCGATCCCGACGTTCAGGCACAAAGCAAGCCTGTCGTTGCGTCGGCGTCGGACGCGTTCAACTCGGAGCCGCTAGTCCTGTTCGGCGGCAGCACGCATCGCGGCGAAGAAGAAATCCTGGCCAGAGTTTTTCTTCGATTGCGCGAGCAATATCCATCGCTGCGGTTGTTCATCGCGCCGCGTCATGTCGAACGGCTGCAAGAAATCCGTGCACAATTGGGTGCTCTGCCATTGCATGTGACGCTCGCCAGCGAAACGCTCACCGGTCGTGGAGCCGACGCGGATTGCTTGCTCCTCGATACGACGGGCGAACTTCAGCGCTGGTACGGCATCGCGACTGTCGTTTTCGTCGGGAAGAGCCTCACC
>QHQV01000263.1 GCA_003219945.1 Verrucomicrobiota bacterium
GACTCGGCTCTTCACATGTGCCAACACCCGGCCAAAGAGCGCGGCGTCACTGTGCACGAAGTCCGCAAGCATCTTAAAAAACTCCGTGCCGCAATACGGCTCGCGATTGGCGCGGTTGGTAAGAATTGTCACGCGGAACAGGATCGTTGCGTGCGCAACATCGGACGATTGGTCTCAGACTTGCGCGATGCGCAGGTGCGATTGCAGACGTTTATTCAACTGCGCGATAAAGCGGCGAAAAATTCCGAACGACAGCTCTTTCCCCTCACGGGGGAATTGTTGCTGCTCGAACGCGAAAGTTTTTCCGCGGCATTCGCCGGGTGGCAAAAGGAAGCGATACCACAGTTGGAAAACGTGAAAGCACGCCTGATGGCGTGGCCACTGGACGGCCTGACTTGGAAACAGATTTGCAATGCGGTATGTAAAATTTACAGGCGCGGCCAGCGCGCACTCGCCAAAGTGATCGATGATCCGGAGCCGGAAGACTTTCATGCCTGGCGCAAGCGGGTGAAAGATGTGTGGTACGAGTTGCGAATCTTGCAACCTCTGAACCGAACGGTCTTGGAAGAAATGGCTCACGATGCGGAGGTGCTTGGGGAATTACTGGGGAGCGAGCACGACCTCAACTTTCTTTGGGCGCGTCTGGAAAAGGAAAGCGCTGATGAGGCGCTCGCCGACGAATTGGTGCAGCTCCAGAAAATGATTACCAAACGCTGCAAACGACTGCGCCGCGATGTGCTGGAACTCGGACGGCGTTTCTATGCCGAGCCATCGAAAGCGTTCGGAAAACGAATTTCCATCTTCGCCGGTAAACGAACGTAAGACTGTATCATCCGCCTACTCCGCGGTCGTACGCTTCAAGATATTTGATTCCTGACCCAGTGTTAAAAACGACCACGCATTCACCGGACGCGATTTTTCCGGCGGATCGGAGCAATTTCAAAGCTGCGAAACAAGCAGCGCCTTCGGGACAGATGAAGAGACCTTCCCTGGTTCCAACTTCACGCGCGACGCGAATCATTTCTTCGTCATCGACGGCAATTGCGCCTCCATTGGATTCGCGCAGAATTTTCAGAATCAGGAAATCGCCGATTGCTTTTGGAACTCGCAAGCCGGAAGCAATCGTGTGCGCGTCCTGAACTTCTGCACCGCTTTCTTCTCCGAACTCGAACGCGCGGACGATCGGCGCGCAACCGGCAGGTTGCACCGCAAACATGCGCGGCCGGTTTTGCCCGATCCAGCCGAGTGCTTCCATTTCATCGAACGCTTTCCACATCCCAATAAGACCAGTGCCGCCGCCAGCCGGATAAAGAATCACATTGGGCAATTGCCACTTCAATTGCTCCGCTACTTCGTAACCGAGCGTCTTTTTTCCTTCGACGCGATAAGGCTCTTTCAGCGTCGACGTGTCGAACCACCCTTCATTTGCTTTGCGCCGGCTGATTTCCGCGGCGCAATCCGTTATCAATCCGTCCACCAGGGTCACGTGAGCGCCCAATTCACGACACTCAACAATGTTCGCGCGCGGTGTGTCGCGCGGCATGAAGACGTGCGCCTCCACACCGGCTCGAGCGGCGTATGCAGCAAGCGCGCCACCGGCATTTCCCGCACTGGGAACCGCGAGCTTTGTTGCGCCGAGATGTTTTGCCATCGAAACGGCCACGCTCATTCCCCGCGCCTTGAAGCTCTGGGTCGGATTGAGCGAGTCGTCTTTGATCCAAAGGTCGACATCATCGGCGAATTTGCGTGCGCGGATCAGCGGTGTTCCGCCTTCCCCTAACGAGGCGGGCTCAACATCGGCTGGCAACGGCAACACTTCGCGGTAACGCCACAACGATTTCTCGCGTTCCGCTAGTCTCTCGCGGCTCAAGGTTCGACTCGCCGCAGCGAGATCGACGATCGCAAACAGAGGCTTATTGCACGAGCCACAAAGATTTTGTAGTCGAGACCATTCGTGCTCAAGCCCGCACGCGCTGCATTCGAGACGCTTCAGAAACATGGGAGCATGAACGTAGCACAGACATCTTGTCTGTGGTGCTGGCGGGCATCTTGCCTGCCGGTCTATTTTCATCTTCAACCAGGCGAGACGCCCGGTTGCCCGACAGGCAGGATGCCTGTACTACAGCGCGACTTGCGCGTCGTGATACATTTCAACACGGATGAACTTGCTCACGCTGACGGAAATTCGCCGTGCGACACAGAATGGAGCGACGTCTGCACGCGTGCACGTGCAGGTGGAAAACGCGACCCCCAAGCTCACGCGCGAGCAGCAACCGTATTGCGAGCTTACGTTGGCCGACGCATGCGACCGGATGACGCTGCGCGTGTGGAGCGATCATCCCGCGTACAAAACGTGCAGCGCATTAACCAGTCAGGATTTCATCGAGCTCACCGCGGACTTTTACCGATCGCAATACGGACTCGATGCTCGCAAGTGGACGGTCCGCCCATTAACTGAGCAGGAGAAAAACGAATTACTTCAAGGCCCGGCAGATTTACGCGCCAAACAGACAACCGATTTCGAGTTCATCAAGCAAACTGTCGCGGAGACCACCGATCCACGGTTACTCGCTTTGGGCGAAGCTTTTCTCAGCGAATGGGGCGACAGATTCCGGCGCACCGCAGCCGCGCGGAATTATCATCACGCCCGGCGCGGCGGACTGGTCGAGCATACAGCGCAAATGATGCGCGTGGCCAAGCAGATCGCGCCGGTGTACCCGGAGCTGAACCTGGATCTGTTGCTCGCGGGAATTCTTTTCCATGACTCTGGCAAACTTTGGGAGAATGCCCTGCCGGAGAACGGCTTCGTCATGAATTATGACGAGCTAGGCGAACTGATGGGGCACATCTCCATCGGACTCGAATTGGTGAACGCGTTGTGGAGAAAATTGAGCGTGGAAAACGCCGACGCGTGGAAAAATCTTTTGCCGGCATCGGAGGACGTGCGAACGCATCTGTTGCACCTGATCGGCGCGCATCATGGCGAGCCGGAATTTGGGTCGCCCGTCGCGCCGAAAACGCCAGAGGCAATGGCGCTTCATTACATCGACAATCTGGATGCGCGTCTGGAAATGTTCGCCGCCGGTTACACAACGGCCAAGCCGCTGGCCGCGCGCATCTTCGATCGCGTGCGGCCGTTGCCCGGTAATTTGGTGAAGTCGCTGGACAAATTTCAACAAGCAGCGAGTTCGCAACTCCCCGCCGACAAACTTCTATGACGCGCTACGAGCACACGCAAATCGGTCACGTAATCATTTGGTTTCTTTTTGCAATCATTCTAATTGCTAGCGGAGTTGCTGGATTGTCTCATCGCGAGACACCTCTAGTGGTTTCGATCATCCTGCTGGCTGCGCTCGTCCTGTTCTACAAACTCAGAATTACAATCGAAGGTAAGACTTTGTGCGCATCATTTGGACCCGGCATTATCCGCAAGAGAGTGGAGCTTGCGCAGATTGTCGGATGCGAGCCGATTCACATCCGCTGGTGGTACGGCTGCGGCGTTCATCTGACTCCTTGCGGCTGGCTGTATAACGTTTCCGGATTCGACGCCGTAGCGATCGCGTTGCGCGATGGCAAAAAATTCGCCTTTGGCACTAATGATTCGGACGGACTCACGGCAGGAATTCGAGACGCAATTCGCGTCAACTAGGCTGCGTATCCGCTTTGGGGAGCGCATGCGTCCCGCGTGCTGGCGAGCGCGTCCTCGCAGCTTTTCTCGGCTGTGCTGCCATATACCACCTTTGAGAAAGCCTCTTTTGGCGCGACGCCGAAACTAGGTCGCCGCGGCGAACGCTATTCAAGAATTCTATTTGGCCAGTTCGCGAAACCAGTGCAAAGCGATGGAGGTTTGCGCATCGTTGGCTTCGTGCCCGCCGTGGAACGTACCTATTTTTATCCGTTGAAATCCGGTGCGTTTGATTGAACCTGCGACGTTGTACTGCTGTTCCAAAGTCGCGATCCGGTCGTCGCGTCCGGCACTGATGTAAACCGGCGTTGTAAGAAACTCCTTGGCAGGCCCGACTCGCGCGTAGCCTTCGCTCAAGCGGTCTTCGTTGGCACCGGTGATGTAAATCCCCGCGATACGACAGCCATGCTTCGCCAGTAATGGTGCGACCACACCCACGCCTTTGCCGCCGCCCGAAAATCCAGCACACGCGACCGGCCACTTGTTGGAGCCGGGAAAGCTGCGGTGCAGCGCGTCGATCGCGGCGAGCGTCATCGCGCCACGCCACGCGGCGGTGTCGTTGCGCGCGGGCTGCGGACCGTCGCCCGCAAGCACCACCCAACCTTCTCTAAGTCCGACTCTGCCATAGAAATCGACAAGGTCGTCGCGATTTTGCCGTTTGGAATCGCTGGTGGAGCACACGACCAACACCGGCCAAGTTTTTTGTGGATCAAAATTCAAAGGAGTAGCAAGCACGGCCACTGCATTCGACGGCACAACATTCCCGCCTTGGGTGGCCAACGACTTTTCCTGAGCGCTTAACGGAACGTTAGATTTGACTGTTGAACCAGGAGAAAAAGCGACTCCCGCGAATGTCAACGAACCTGCGGTTGCTGCGATCGAGCCCGCATGTGGTAGCAAGATCAATCCGGCCAGCGACAACAGTCGCAAACGCATTCCGTAAAATTGCTGGGAATCCGATAGGATCATGTTGTTTCGTACTTTTGAGCAAAAAACGTGCGGATCGCAACGCGCAAATCTAATTTAGATTCAAAATGTGAAATTCGCCATGGCCCCCCGTATTCGCACAGATGTACAGGTAATGTTTTTCGATACCGATTGCGGAGGTGTCGTATCCAACATTGCCTATCTGCGCTTCATCGAGATCGCGCGCACAAACCTTGCTGAGCAGCTCGGGCTCGCGCTCGTGGAGATGGCGCAAAAGCAAACGTATCCGGTCGTGGTTCGCACCGAAATCGACTATCGACGCGCGGCCAGACTCGGCGACCGGCTGGTGATTGAGGCCTGGCTGGATCGAGTGGAGCGCGCGCGGTTCTGGTGCGCATTCCGCATGACGCGCCCGCACGACAACGTCTTAATTGCCGAGTGCCGCCAGATGCTCGCATTGATCGAGATGTCAACGGGAAAATTGCTGCGTTTGCCGGAGCATTGGAAAACGTTCGATAAAGGGGAATCCAGCGAACATCACGACCACGAAGCTCAAACCGAAAGGATTCCCGGTGGAGAATGTGTGCAATGACCGCAAGCGCCCGCACACTAACCATCGAACAAACGCTGCTTGAACCGTCTGCGTTGCCGCCGCCGCCCACGCGCCACGCTCTACTGGTAATTCTGATTGCGCTCGCAGCGCTGTTACATGTGGTGACCGTTGGGACCGGCGATCTTTACAGTGAGACGGAGGGGCAATACGCCGGAGCCGCGCGCGAGATGGTGGCGAGCAATAATTGGTTGCTTCCAACGAACAACGGCATACCGCGTCTGCAAAAACCGCCATTGCTCTACTGGGTCATCATTGCTTCCTACAAAATTCTCGGCGTGAATGAGGCAGCGGCCCGGCTGCCGATCGCGCTGGCGGTCGTAGCCACGGTTGCACTTATCTTTCTAATTGGCGAAAAGCTCTCAGATTACTGGCGCGGTTTCATCGCCGGTCTGATCTACCTCAGCTTCTGCGGTACGTTTCTTCTCGCGCGCATTGTCATGCCCGAACCGCTCGTCACCGCATTCATGGCTGGCGCGATGTTCTGCGGAATATGCGGCTATGAACGGAGGCGCCATCGGCGCCTCTGGTTTGCCGGAGTGTGGATTTTCGCTGCACTGGCGTGCCTAACGAAAGGTGTGCTAGGCATCGTTTACCCCGCCGTAGTTTTTGTTTTGCTCTCGATTTTTTATCGCGAAGCGCGGATACGATTCCGCGGACTGCTGCGGTGGGAATATGTGCTGATTTTTCTTTTGATTCTGGCGCCCTGGCACATCTGGGCCCAGTGGCATTTTCCTCACTACTTTCGTTACTTGGTCAGGTCCGAATGGCTGGGACACCTGCGCGGGCTCACGGATGAGACGCATGATTTCCTAGGCGCGCCTGCTTATCAATTTGTGATCCTGCATGTGGCCTGGTGGTTTCCATGGTCGATCGCGCTCCTGTCGAGCGTCATTTTTGCCTGCCGCCGTGTTACCCGCCCACGCGAGATCAATTTCGGCGATGCATTACTATTTTGCTGGATGGGCGTGGTGTTCTTTCCGCTGCTCTTTTTGGGACAGCGACAGGATTACTATTCGATGAGCATGTGGAGCGCGTTCGCGCTCTGGGCAGCCATGGCTTGGGATCGGACTCCCCAATCGTTGCGTGCCGCGGGTGCGATCGCTGTGGGTGTCATCGGTCTGATCCTTGCGGGCGGAGCGTTGTTCGTGGCGCCTGCCGCGCGTGCATTCAACGGAACTTGGGGAGTGATGGACGCCCGCTGGACCGCGTGGAAAGCCTTGGATGACATGCCTGTGTCCGCGTGGGTAGCACTGCGGCCCATGCTCGTCATTACAGCTGTCTCATTCGTGTTCTTCGCGACCGTAGCCGTCTACTTCATTTTCAAACAACGCGGGAAACTCGCAGCCATTGCTCTCGCCGCCTCGATGATTCCAGCCGGGCTGAGCATGGTAATAGGCGTCGCGAAAACTGCGCCCTATTTCTCACTCGCCGATGTCGCCCGTTACCTGAATCCGCGGTTGGAGACAGGCGGCCAGGCGATGTTCGAAGGGCCGCTGGACGACAGCAGCAGCCTTATTTTTTATCTCAATCGGAAATTCTTTTTTGTTAACCAAAATCCCCGGAAAGAAGCGCCGATCGGCCCACCCGCAACCGACATTTTTCTGGATGAACAAGCTGTTCTGGACAAATGGCATCAAGCCGACCCGGTTTACCTGATTGTGGAGCAAAGCAGGGCAGACTACTGGAAAGAGCTAGTTACCAGCCGGTTTCACGTTTATCACCAAATCACTATCTCTGGCACGTACGTCGTGCTTAGTAATCAGCTCTAAAGCAGTTCACTCGTCCTCTTCGGCGGCCTTGAAAAACGACTGAGTCGCGCTAATGTGGCGGCTCACTTCTGGTTCAACTCTTTACCGACTCAAGCAATATGTCGCAACATCGCAGTTTAAAAGGGGCCAGCACTATTGCGGCTAAGCGCAATGTGCTGAAACGCTTCGAACGCGTCGAGCTTCTCAAGAAACGCGGCCAGTGGAAGGACGATCAGAAAGTGATCGGCCTGCCGAAAACAAAGCCCGACGTTTAGCATTCAGGTTATCCTGAGCGGAGCGAAGCGGAGTCGAAGAATCCCGTAGATTTACCTCTGATCGCCGCGGGATTCCTCGACTTCGCTCGGAATGACAGTTGGTGTAAGAGACCGCCATGCGCTTAAATCGCTTCCTCGCCGCTGCGGGTAACGGATCGCGTCGGCATTGCGATGAATTGATCGCGGCGGGCCGCGTCAGTATCAACGGAAAAACCTGCACCGACTTCAGCGCGCAACCCGGCGCGCGCGACCACGTCAAGGTGAATGGCAAACTTGTTCACGTCGCGCCGCCATTTACCATCATGTTGCACAAGCCCGCCGGATTCGTTTCGACTCGGAGAGATCCGAACGTGCGCGATACTGTATTCGATTTGCTGCCGGCAAAATTTTCGCGGCTGTTCAACATTGGGCGCTTGGACGCACAAACCGAAGGTCTGCTTCTTCTCACAAATGATGGAGATCTCGCGCAGAGCCTAACGCATCCACGCTACAAAATTGAGAAGGAATACGAAGTGACACTGGATCGCCGGTGGGACCCCGAACTGACATCGAAATTGCTGCGCGGAATTTATCTCGACGGTGAGCAAGCAAGGATTGCGCGACTCCACTCCGTGTCGCCCGTCCGCCTGCGCGTTGTTCTTCGACAGGGAATCAATCGCCAGATTCGCCGTATATTCGAAGCCGTTGGTTATCGCGTCAAACATCTCATTCGCGTTCGCATCGCTAATCTTCGGCTTGGCGACTTGGCGCGCGGTCATTGGCGCCCATTGACAAAGCGCGAGCTGCAATCCTTGGAGGGGCGAGCTCCCGCGAGCCTGGGTCCGGCGTCGCAGGAGCTCCGTCCTCGACGATGAAGCTCGACGATTGCAATGCGCTAATCACGGGTGCTTCAGCCGGCATCGGCCGTGAATTTGCGCGCCAACTCGCCGGTCGTGCTCGCTCGATGATTTTGGTCGCGCGGCGCCATGAACGGCTCATCGAACTCGCTGATCAACTGCAACGAGAGCATCCGAAGCTTCTTGTTCACATTCGAAAAGTTGATCTGGGTGATCTTGGTCAGTTACAGACTTTCCTGGAGTGGCTTGATCGGGAGAAACTCGAAGTCGACCTCTTGATCAATAACGCCGGACTCGGCGACAGCGGTCCTTTTGCGGAGAGCGATCCCGATCGGAACAAGGAAATGACCGTCCTAAACGTCGCGACGCTAACGTTGGTTACTCGTCATTTGCTTCGGCGCATGATCGCACAACACCGCGGCGCCATTCTCAACGTCAGTTCGTCGGCTGGCTTTCTTCCGATCCCCGGCTCCGCTGTTTACGCCGCCACGAAGGCGTACGTGACAAGTTTCTCTGAAGCGCTTAGAGCCGAGCTCCGCGGAACGGGGGTAAGCGTTTGCGCGCTTTGCCCCGGTCCTGTGGTAACGGAATTCCAGCAAATCGCCAAGCGGGAGGGAGTGCAGCCGGACATCGGTCCGAAGTTTATCGTTGTTACAGTCGAACAAATCGTGCGCGATGCACTCGCAGCACTCGAAGCAGATCGGCCGCTCGTCATTCCGGGATTCGCGATGAAACTGCTGATGCTTCTCGCTCGATTAATGCCAATGCCAATCCTTCGATGGGTGGCACGGATGTCACCGCGGAAACGCGGCGTCGTGTAGTCTCAGATCGCACTCGGTCCACTGCAGAAATGTTAAAGGTGAAACCAGTTGTGCTCGCTCACGAACACGACTCGGTTAACGAGAATCTCCGATGTTGTCACGAACGCGACGATTAATACTAACACGATGAGAGGCAAAGCAGTGTTGCTTCGACGACAGATCCAGGAAGCGCCATACACATAGACAACAGCGAACGGAATCAGCGCGCCGCTTAGCAAACGGCCAGATGTGAAATAAGGATGTTCCCGTGACGGGTTGATGCAGTTACCGAAATCGAATTGAATCGAGAGCAGCGCCAGAAACACAACGCCTGCCAGAAAAATCAAAATTGCGCTTCCAATTGCCTGTCGCTGGAACGCGGAAAGCGCGGCCTGTTTTCGCAACCCGACAGTAGCCGCGGCAACAAGAAGTAATGACGAGACCGCGTAGAATCCATCCGGACCGGGCCAACGCAACGGCTGACCATGCCAACTAACTTCCCCGCGCCAGAAGCTCGCGATTAAATCCCACCAGAAAATCCAGACACCGTGTGGCGTGAAAATCGGATGCTGCCACCAATCGCCGAACGGTTTTCGCGTCCACCCGAGCAAACCAATTTTCGCTGTCGATCCGGTGAGATCGCCAAAATGAAATTTTGTCCAGAGCATCCAAGTGCCGACCGGAATTGCAGCGCACGAAATCAGTGCGGCTAGCGCGATCAGCCCGGCGGGAGGTGTTCGTAAATTGATCGTAACGGATCTCGCGACGATCACCGCAAGCGCGACTGCGACTAACGGCAAGTTGGAGAGCTTCGTCAGACACGTAGCTGCAACCCCGACACCTGTAAGCGCTCCCAGCAAAAAGCTTGGCGCGTTCGTTCGCAACCATTGCAAAACGCAAAGAAACAAGGTGCCGAAGCAGAGCGGCGAGAGCACGTCGTTGTTCATTGCGTAGAACACATTCTGAGGAATGAAAGCCAGCAACAGCGGCACGCCGATGCGCAGAGCCATCCGTTCCGGCGCAATCGTGCGGGCAGTTACGTACCCCAGCCAAACCATCATTGCGATAAGCGAGACATTCAGAAACCGAATCCAGTACAACGATTGAAGTCCCGCCAATCCGAAGTACTTCCCAAGCCACCACCACGCACTTACCAACGCGTAATACAGCGGCGGCTGAGATGATTCGAAATTGATTTCGCTGCTCCATGCCGCTCGCGTTGACGCAATCTCCGGTTCCACTTTCGACCAGGGCTCTTTCCACAGCGGCACTGGAAACTTCCCATTTGGAAACTGTTCTGGCGGAAACATGAACTCCGGCGAAGCGTAAGGAACAATCCAGTTCAGCGTTTCTTCTTTCAGCCGATCGAAACTGCGCGGAACCTGCGCATGCGAATACTGCGTGATCAGATCGAAATGCAGATCCTCATCAATGTTGCTGAAGAACGGAAATGCTGCTGAGAGGATGAAAACACGTAGTGCAGCGGTGACGCAGAGGAGCAGAATTAAAACACGCTCCTTCGCAGCGACGAACGCTTTCGATTCACGCGACGCCATAGCAGTTGGGCTGCAAGATTAAAAGCGGTGCAGCAACCCCGCACTCCAAAACGGACAAAAGAAAAGCGGCGGTCGCATTCGGACCGCCGCTTTGAAACTTTCGATCCTGCTAGAACAGGAATTCTATGACGATTTGTATTTAACCGAGCAACCGTAAGGCTTCGTCTCCGGCGTCGCGACCGACTTGCCTGCCAACGATTGCTCCAGCGCCGCCTTCACGTAGTTCGTAGAACTCGGGATGTCAGACGGGTTTGGCGTGGCTTTGCTGTCAATTGCGCCGTGGTAAATAATTTTTTCGTCTGGATTGATGATCACCATGTTCGGCGTGTTTTTCGCACCGTAAGCGCGGCCTGCGTTGCCTTCGG
>QHQV01000264.1 GCA_003219945.1 Verrucomicrobiota bacterium
TGTTGCTGCTGCCGTAGTGCTTTTTCACGAACGGGCACTGTGGATTAAACCACTCAAGGACGATGTATTTGCCCTTATATTGCGACAGCGAATGCGTCTTGCCCTTAGCGTCCGTGAGCGAAAAATCCGGCGCGGCGCTTCCCACCCGCGGCGCATCGGCGGCAAACACTGCGGTTCCGATCAATAATGTAAGGGCAGTTAAGAGTAGTTTCGTGTTCATATGAGCTATTAGAAAACA
>QHQV01000197.1 GCA_003219945.1 Verrucomicrobiota bacterium
CCTGAAGCGACAGTCAGAAGCCACAACGCCATCACGGAGCTCTTCATCGAATTCGGCGCCTGGGTGTAAGAAAACTCCAATCCGGTGATCGAAACCATCGCTTCGCCAAGCGTGAGAATGACGTAGGCGAGCAATTGCCAATTAATACTCGGCTTCAGTCCCGTGTCGATCTGTCCCTGGATCCAAACAATCACGACAAACGACAATGCAGTGATATAAAGGCCGATCCCAATTTTGCGGAGCGGCGTGAGTCGGAAAACTTTGTCGATCGCTGGATATATTACGTAGTTCACGATCGGAATGAAAATCAAAATGAGAATTGGATTTGCGGTTTGCACCTGGGCAGCAATCAAGTTCATGCCCATCCAATGCAGGTCCATTTTCTCGGCTTGCAACGTCCATTCAGCGCCGTTGCTCATTCCCCAAAGCGCCCAGAACACTAAAATAAAAACGTAAACCATTGCGATACGAGCAAGGGTGATAAGACCTTCTTTGCTGAATGTTTCTTTCAAATAACTGAGGCCGGCAGGCGGCACGTGGACCATTTTTTTGCGACCGCCCCAGAAAAATAACGTGGCGATCACCATCGCAATGCCGGGAATTCCGAACGCCCAACCGGGTCCCCACTTCGGATTTGCAAGGAGCCATGGACAAAGAATCGAAGAGATGAACGAGCCCGCATTGATTGAGAAATAAAACCAACCAAACATTTTCGAGAGCAGATGCTTGTTGGATTCACCGAACTGATCTCCCACGTTTGCAGACACGCATGGTTTGATGCCGCCGGCGCCCAAACAAATCAGGAACAATCCGATTGCCAGCATTGTGCGTTGACCTATGGCGATTCCCCACGACGTGGCCATGCACGCCAGCGTGAGGTTGCCCAGGCAATAGACGATTGAAAGCGACAAAATCGTCCAATATTTGCCGAGCCAACCGTCGGCCAAAATCGCGCCGAGAATTGGTAGGAAATAGACGCCGAACACGAAATAATGCGTGTACATGTACGCCTCGTTCTCCTGCATTGGTGCCAGCACACCCGACTGGTTCAGGATGTAATGGGCCATGAAAACGGTCAGAACCGACTTCATGCCGTAATAGGAGAAGCGTTCCGCAGCTTCGTTCCCGATGATATAAGGAACGCCGGGCGGCATGCCGGTAAGGTTCGGCGGCGACTTTAAGTATTTGTGTTCAGGCATGTGATCTCCCGTGCCTAACGAGCTTCCTGTGGAGATTCAGCCGGTTGAGGACGCGAGGAAGACTCGTAAGAATTTTTCTTTGGTGCCTCCGACCATCCTTTTGAGGGATCTGGTTGCTCACGTTGCACCTCTGGCATTTGACCGATCGGATGTTTCTCGCAAGACGTGGAAAACAGGACCATGGCAAGGAAAACGGCGAGGATGCCCAGGCGAACGAAGGAAACCATAGTGCGGTGGCACAGTTATCAGTCTCCGCTGCGATGCGCAAGGATGAAAGCGCAGTGGTAGGGCGTGACCGCCGGGCGCGTCGAATCATTCGATCACGATTACGAGCAAAAGCAAGATCACGAGCAGGAGCAAGAGCAGACCAAGAGGTAGAGGAAGAGTTATGATTGAAACGCGCCGCCGCAGGATTACTATCACACGCGGTGGGCCGCACAGAAAGACTCAGCGCGTGGAACGAAGTGTTCGCTCTCGTTCTGCTTTTTGCCGGCACGCTATTGTTTTTCGCGCTGATTTCCTATACGCCGAAGGATATACTGTCGTGGCTCTGGTTTAGTCACGTGTCACCGGCGAATCATCCGGCCCAAAATTTCATCGGGCCGGTCGGAGCGATCGTCGCAGGCATTTGCTATCAGCTAATCGGCGTTTTCGCCTCGCTATTGCTGTCGACGGTTCTGCTCGGATTCGGCGCGGCGAAATTGTTTTATCCTCGATTGCGTATCGTCCCCCGAATCCCATGGATCGTTTTGTTCCTCCTCTCGGGTGCGTGCCTCGACCAAGCGTGGGGGATCAGCCATTTACTCGGGAGGAAAGTGCCGGTGGACATTCAAGGGCCGGGCGGTTTCATCGGTTATAGTTTGTCGGATGAACATCGCGGTCTGCTTCCTGCCGCTCTCGGCCCGGTCGGTTCGGTTCTTCTCGTCGTCGGAGTTTATCTAACCACGCTGATTTTGGTTACGGGTTTGCGCCCGATTCATCTTGTTCGCGAGATGGTCAACCTTTCGCGACGGAGCGTCGCGAAGATGCACGAATGGCAAGTGCGCCGAAGAATTCGGAAGTCGGATCTCACAGAACAACTCAAGACTGAAAAGCAACGACGAGCGCTCGAAGCGTTACAGAAGCAACTTAAAAAGAAAGGTGTTCCTGTGCCTGAACCCGTGGCGACAATGATTTCGCCGGGTGAACTGGCGAATCGGCCCGCGCCGAAAGTCGTTGATACGACAGTGCCGTCGACCTCGCCAGTGGTAGGTCGGCGCAGACCTTCTCTCGCGGAGCTGCGCGCAAGCGAAGAAAAATCGAAGACGGCCCCGAGTCCGACAAGTGCCACTTCCACCTGGGAAGATTACGTCTTGCCGGCGGTTGATCTGCTCGAGGAACACAGTCTCGAAACGCGTACAGCCACCGATCCTTCTGAGCTACAAGAGGTCCAGCAAATTCTCATTGAGACGTTGGCCCAATTTGGAATCGCTGTAGGACCTGGTGACATCACGAAGGGTCCAACCATTACGCGCTACGAAGTTTATCCGGCCAAGGGCGTGCGCGTGGACAAGATTGTGAGCCTTGAGCGCGATCTTGCACGAGCAACGAGCGCCGAACGAATCAACATTCTCGCGCCTATCCCCGGGAAAGACACTGTTGGCATTGAGCTTGCCAATACCCGCAAGGTCACGGTGAAACTGCGCGAGCTCTTCCAATCGTCCGATTGGGACTCGGCAAAGGAGCATACAAAAATTCCGCTAGCCCTCGGCAAAGACGTTTACGGCAAGACAATCATCGCCGACCTGGCGCAGATGCCGCATCTGCTCGTCGCGGGGACTACCGGCAGTGGG
>QHQV01000198.1 GCA_003219945.1 Verrucomicrobiota bacterium
ATTCATAATTTTTGAAATCTCCTTTCTCTGGATTGAAGAATTTAAGTTCACTGATTCAACAGCTCGCCTCGTGCCAAAAAGCAGCCAGCGGACGCGTTTTTGTAAACTTTCCAAATGCAGCGACTTACCCAGTAACCCGTTCCCTAGTCGCAAATGACCATTGGTCTAATTGGCACAGGCGAACCGCGGATGGATCAGCTGTCGAGACAAAATTTCACTGCCCTGCCGGTGTACGCCGCCAACCGCTTGACAATTTTATCATGAAACGGTTACGAGTCGCGTTGTGACCTCGTTGAGTGAAAGCCGCTCCGAACTCGATGCGATGATCGCCGACATCGAGCTCACATTGGTGAGCATTATTCAAGGTGTCGCGCTTACAGTGCTGATCGAAACCTCGCGCGAGCCGGTCGCCAAATTGGACTGGATAATGTGGCCCTATGTATTGTCGGGTTTGATTATCATCCTGGTCTTCTGGTCGCGAGTTGTGTTGCACATTCTAACGGTCATACGCTGGCCTTTAGAGTTCGGGCACAATTTTCTCTATATCGCTTGTGCGCTCGTGGAGGCGTTTTCATTCGCGCAGCTTGGCAACCCTGCGCGTTGGTTCGCGTTCGTAGCAGCGTTTCTCGCCGTCGGTTGGTTGCTGTTTGCGTATGATCTGCGCCTGATTCGCATGCGAGTGCGGGATCGCACCGGAGACGTTAGCAACCGATTGTATGCGCTTGTGACCCGCGATCAGTGGCTCAACCTCGGGTTGTTGTTACCTGCTTTCTTTCTGGTGAACGTTGCTTTCGCGATCGCAATTCATTTGCGGCCCGAGTTTTTTCTCGCTCGAGATGAACACATCTGGCTGATCGCGCTGCAACTGATCGCGTTCGGGGGGTATTTGTCATACGTCGTGATCTTCTATACCAAGCTCGCGCCCTTAATTGCGCCAGCGCGCGCGGAATGGCGGGCGCAAAGCCGCGCCAATGGGACGTCCGCTTAGCTCCCGAACACCGTCTCGAAACCGTCAGCGAACTGCGTCGCCTTCACCAGCGCGTACAATTGGTTCCACATGTGAAGGCGGTTCAAGTCTGCTGTCCAGATAAAGGACTACGAAGGCGATTCCCACCAACGGCTGGAGAACCTTTTCGACAACGCTCAAAGCGAAAGCGGAAATATTAAAACCGCTGGCTTTCTGCGCCTCGGTCACTTGTTGCAACAGCGCCTGGGGGTCCTGTGTCGTCATCAATTGATTGAAGTACTGGTGCAGCGTTCCCCACTGTGCACCGAGCGTGATCGCCACCACAACAACAAACCAGATCGAGGCGATGAACGTGCCCCGCCACAATGGGCGTTGAAACCACGGGATATCACGACCGCTGCGCCCCAAATCGCGACTTTCGCGCAATGAATCGATGAATCCCGCGTTCTCGAGAACGGCAAATTGCTGCCAAAACAGAACATTCACAAAGAAACGGCCGAACATCCAAACCTGCAGGATGAGCAAAGCCATCGCGATAAGGACCAGTAACACCGACGCTGCCCCGGCAAGAGCCATGGCCGCAATCGCCAAGCCGAACACCATAAGTAGAAAAAACACGCCGTACACGAAGATGCACAGCGCGGCGACTCGCGGCCAAAATCTCACCGCTTCATTTAGCACCGCGACCAGACTGAATCGATTTCCGCGCACGATTTCAGCCGTGAGAATTTGGATTCCCGAGATGTAAACCGGCCACATCACGATCGACAGGATAAACATTAAAAACGCGAAGCCCGCGCCGAGAACGGAAAGTATATCGACGTTGGTGCTCTGCGACGGTTTGACGAACGCTGTTGTTAGCTGACTGCATATCGACGGCAGCAACACCAGCAGTGTGAGGCCGAGGAATTGAAAAAAGCCTTTTCGATAAATCTGCAACGTCTCGGTTAAAATTTCAGCAAAGCTGCGGCGGGAGACTTGTATGGGCGGTTGTGTGAAATCGCCGGTGGACGGCACCGCCGGCGGCATACTGAAGAGCCCGGGGATTTCCGCCGCTGTTGTCCAAAGGTCAACGTCGGCTTGGCGCGCCTCATTGGAAGGGAGCAATCGCCCCTCCGCTTTCCATTCCCGGAGAGTCTCGATGTTCGCCGGGCCGTATTCTGCGCCCTGCACACGCACCATCCATTTGTCGGTCACCTCTTGATCATCCAGCATCATGCATTCAGAATCCAGCATTAGCCTGCAATGAGACTGCTGCTGATCGACGGTCATTATTACGTTTACCGGTCATTCTTCGCCATCCCGAATCTCTCGAATTCCCGGGGCGAACCGACCAACGCCATTTTCGGTTTTACTAAAACGCTGCGGTTAATGGTGAAACATTTGCAACCTCAGCTGGGCGCGGTCATTTGGGATGAAGGCCTGCCGCAGAAGCGAGTAGAGCTGCAGCCTGCTTACAAAGAAACACGCAAGGAAATGCCTAAACCGATGGTCCCGCAGCTCGAGTTCATCCAGAAGCTCACCCCTTTGCTGGGCTTTCGAAATATTTCCTTTCCCGATACCGAGGCCGATGACCTGATGGGTTGTTACGCCATTGCCGCCTGCAAGCGGGCCGGCATGGAAGTGGTGCTGGCGACCAATGACAAAGATTTGTTTCAGTTGGTGGGTCCCTGCGTGAAGGTCTATACGACAGCCAAAGCGGATCTTGCGTCACCCAAGGACGCGTTCGCATTACTCGGCGACGAGGAAGTTACAGCGAAATGGGACATCTCGCCCGGGCTGATTGGCGACGTGCTCGCGTTGACCGGCGATTCAGTGGATAACATCCCCGGGATCGGAATAG
>QHQV01000199.1 GCA_003219945.1 Verrucomicrobiota bacterium
CCCAGTTCGACAGCGAGATGATAAGCCAGAAGCTGGAGTGGGATGACAGTGAGAATCGGCATCACGTAATCAGGCGCTTCCGGCAGCACGACAATCTCGTCAGCGATGCCTTTGAGATGTTTCGTGCAGTTGCCACTTGTCAGCGCGATGATCGGTCCCTTGCGAGCTTTCACTTGCTCGATGTTGTTCAGGTTTTTTGAAAAAACTGAATCATCAGGCGCGATGAAGATAGAGGGCAAATCGGGTCGGATGAGCGCAATGACGCCGTGCTTGAGCTCTGCGCTCGGATGACCTTCGGCAAAGACGTACGTGATCTCCTTCATTTTGAGCGCACCTTCGAGAGCAATCGGGAAGTTGAACTGTCGGCCGAAGAACAGAAAACCGTTCGCATCCGCATATCTGCCGGCGATTTCCTTGACCTGATCATTTAGCTCCAGGACCGCTTCGATTTGTTCGGGTAACGCCTGTAACGCTTCGATCATGCGCGTTCCCTCCGCTGTCGCGAGATTTCGCATGCGTCCGAACAGCAAGCCGAGGAGCGTGAGGATAGTGAGTTGCGACGTAAACGATTTGGTGGCCGCTACCCCAATCTCCGGCCCCGCGTGCATGTAAACGCCGCCGTCGCTTTCACGCGCAATAGTGCTTGCGACGTTGTTGCAAATTCCCAGGGTGCGAAAGCCTTTGCGCCGGCTCTCGCGCAACGCGCCGAGCGTGTCCGCAGTCTCACCGCTCTGGCTGATGGCGAAGACCAGCGTCTCCGGCGTCATGGGCGTGTTGCGATGGCGAAACTCGCTGGCGTAATCCACTTCAGTTGGGATGCTAGCCATTCGCTCAATCAAATATTCTCCGACTCGTGCGGCGTGCAGTGCCGTGCCGCATCCGGTGAGAACGATTCGCCCGACATCGCGCAATCGCGGCGGCCCCATGTTCAGTCCGCCCAGCTTTGCCGTGGATTCTTCAGAGTTAAGACGCCCGCGCATCGCGTCTCGAACCGTGCTGGGTTGCTCAAAGATTTCCTTGAGCATGTAATGGGGATAATCCCCTTTGCCGACGTCTTCGGCTGTGAAATCGACTTTGCTGACCGGATGGTCCGTGATGTCGCCGGCAAGCGAACTGATCTCGAATTTATCGGGTCCCGCCGCGACGACATCGAAATCATTCAAATAAACTGCGTCGCGCGTGTGAGCGACGATCGCGCTCACATCGCTGGCCAGAAAATTTTCGCCGTCGCCGACGCCGAGCACGAGCGGACTTCCGCGGCGCGCGCCGATCATAAAATCCGGCACATCTGCGTGCACCAGAGCGATGCCGTAGGTGCCGATTACTTGCCGAAGCGCCGCGCGAACAGCGTCGAAAAGCCGGGCCTTCTTTCCGGACGCGTCTACCGTGCTAGCGCACGAATCATCGTAGAGTTTCCCGATCAGATGCGCGAGCACTTCGGTATCAGTGTCGGAGCGAAACTTCGTATCGCCGCTGCGGACGAGCTCATCCTTAAGCGCCTGATAATTTTCGATAACGCCATTGTGAACCAGCGCCAGCTTCCCGCTCGCGTCAAAATGCGGATGCGCGTTTTCGTCATTCACTTTGCCATGGGTCGCCCAGCGCGTGTGGCTGATGCCTAACGAACCGGATACCGGTTGGTTTTTCACCAATTGTGCAAGCGCGGCGATGCGTCCGGCGCATTTGCGTGTGTCGAGCTGTCCTGCATCAACCACAGCGAGCCCTGCGGAATCGTAGCCGCGATATTCGAGGCGTCGCAATCCGTCGAGCAAAACCGGCGTCGCGTGCGCGCGGCCGACGTAGCCAACAATTCCACACATGATCGTGGACTGTAGTTGCGGCCGTTCTCACCCGCAAGATTGAGCGCACACGCACTCTGGGCCTTCAAGAAATTTGCCGCAAAAGCACAGATGCTGGGTTATTCATTATTTGCAATGCGAGCTCAGGCGGATCGCAAATCGCTTCTGCAAAGTGCAACCGACAAGACGCACGGTGCGCTGCCGCCGGGCACATTGCAGCGAACGCTTGCCATCATCATGGGCGGTGGCGCCGGCACCCGTTTGTTTCCGTTGACAAAAGATCGCGCCAAGCCCGCCGTGCCACTCGGCGGCAAATATCGCATCGTTGATATTCCGATTAGCAATTGCCTGAACTCCGGGTTGCGTTCGATCTATGTGCTCACGCAATTCAACAGCATGTCATTGCACCGGCACATTCAGGCGAGCTACAAGTTCGACAATTTTTCTCGGAGCTTTGTGGACATTCTCGCCGCGCAACAGACGCCCGAGGGGTCGCAATGGTACCAGGGAACGGCGGACGCGGTGAGGCAAAACATGCGCTACTTCCTTGAGCGCCCGTACGATTATTACCTGGTTTTAAGCGGGGACCAGCTTTACCGCATGGATTTTCGAGCGCTGCTGCATCAACACATTCGGCTCGGCGCAGACATCACATTGGCTACGAAACCCGTGGCGCGCCATCAGGTGTTTGAGTTCGGAATCATGCAGAGTGGCGTCGATCGGCGAATCAACGGGTTCATCGAGAAACCGTCGGACCAATCGGGTGTGCAGGAAATGAAGATGAGCCGTGAATTGCTTCGCGACATCGGCTCCAACGAAGACGACGAATTATTTCAGTCATCGATGGGCATTTACGTTTTCAATCGCAACGTGCTCATCAAATCCTTGGAGAGCGATCTGTTCGATTTCGGTAAACACATTATTCCGACGTCAATCAAAGATCGGCACGTCAGCGCGTTTATTTTCAAAGGTTATTGGGAAGACATCGGAACGATCCGCGCATTCTACGAAGCTAACCTCGATCTAACTGATGTGGTTCCGGAATACAGTTTCTTTGAACCCGAATCTCCGATCTATACGCATCCGCGTTTTCTGCCGGGTAGCAAAATTAACGGCGCAACGCTGCGCCAGGCGATTATTTCCGACGGCTGCATCATCTCGGACGCGCACCTGGAGCGAAGCGTCATCGGCATACGCAGCGTCATTCAAAGCGGCGCCACTATTCGCAACAGCATCCTTATGGGCGCGGATTACTTCGAACTCGGCCTAACTGATTCGTCACAGCCGGCTATGGGCATCGGAAAAAATTGCGTGATCGATCGTGCGATTATAGACAAGAACGCGCGCATCGGCGATGGCGTTGTGATTACGCCGGAAGGGAAATCGCAGAACCTGGACGCAGATAACTATTTCATTCGTGATGGGCTCGTTGTAGTTCCAAAAAACGCGGTGATTCCGGCAGGGTTTTGGATCTGATATTGCTGTATCCGCTGTGTTGCTGTAGGGGCGTTCGCTGATGGTCGAAAGCTTTACAGCAGACGCGTCGTAGTATTTTGTCCTAGCACACAATCAGCCTGCGCTCCGATTGTGTGTCTCGATGCGATGAGCAGACTGCTCGTTGCATATGATCGCTCATCTTAATCTCGATGATCGGCTCTCGATTTTGCGCGTAGGGGATCCTTCCAGGAGCTGGAATTCGCTCGATGACCAGAGGATCTGCGTTCTTTGCGGGAGAAAATTCAAGGGACGGCAGGTGGACATTCGCCGTTTGCCCGGAGGAAAATTCAAGGTGTGTTGTCCCACGTTAGGGTGCCTGTCCACCCCGCTTCAGTGGCGTTATGCGACACTG
>QHQV01000200.1 GCA_003219945.1 Verrucomicrobiota bacterium
GAATTGCCGCATCTCGATACTATAACCGGGGTCGCTGACCCGGGTCAGGTACAAGGGTCGGAAATTGTAATGCGGGTGCCTCCCTTGCCGGAACGCCCCTTTGATTCAGCGAGCCATGCGCCTGCCCTACACCCACAGCAGCGCGTTACAAAACCTGCTCAGCAGCAATTCGAGATCATCGGCGTACTTAGCAAGCTGTATGTCTTGATGGAAAATGCAAAGGGCCTTGTCCTTGTGGATCAACACGCCGCGCACGAGCGGGTCCTGTTCGAAGAACTACGGCGCAGAATGGAACAGCAGGGCGTACCCACGCAAAAGCTGCTTCTGCCACAAACTTTCGACGTGCTGCCACGCGACGCCGATTGGATCGAGCAGAATCTGTCGGTCCTGCAAAAGATGGGAATCGGAATTGAGAGTTTCGGTCCGGACACATTTAAGATCGACAGTCTTCCCAGCTTTCTCGATGTGTCGGACGCGGCGCAATTCATGCGCAAAGTCATTGACGATCTGAAAAGCGCCAGCAACAGCGCTTCACCGATGCGGTTGGGGGAAGAAATGATCGCGAAAAGCGTTTGCCGTCACGCCGTCAAAGCCAACGATCCGTTGCGCTACCGTGAGGTGGAAAAATTGATCCGCGATTTACTCGACTGCGATCTCCCGTACTGCTGCCCGCACGGTCGACCGACAATGATCCAGATTTCGCTGGCCGAACTGGAGAAAAAGTTTGGCCGAAAAATCTGATGACGCGCTTCTCACGATTGCTTTTCGTGATTTAGTCCCGAATGCTTGCCATTTCGGATGCGGACGGGTTTAATTTGCCGCGGTGAAAAAAATTGAGGCCATTATTAAGCCGTTCAAGACCGAACCTGTGCGAGAAGCGTTAATGGCAGCAGGCGTCGAAGGAATGACTTTGAGCGAGGTAAAAGGATTCGGCCGGCAGAAGGGGCACAGCGAGATTTACCGCGGCACGGAGTACACCGTGGATTTTCTTCCAAAGATTAAATTCGAAATCGTGATCTCTGACGATCGCGCCCAGCGCGCGGTCGAGGCAATTCTCGAAAAAGCCAAAACCGGAAAAATCGGCGATGGCAAAATCTTTGTAACGGAGGTGGAAGAGGCGGTCCGAATCCGAACCAGTGAACGAGGAATGGAAGCGCTGTGAGTGCGGAGCGCCCACGCCTCAACTGTCTCGTTGAGCGAAGCGCTGCAACGAGATGTGAAGCATGAGGCGAGGTTTTTCGACATCTCGGTCTAGTTCTGTTGGCGCTCGCTCGATCGATGATGCGAGATTGAAAGCCTAGCCTCGCGGAGTTCGTCCGCTGCGTTGCAGCTTCGCTTCGCTCGGAATGACAGTGACGGGTAAGGTTTAGGCCAAAATATGTACGACTACTTACTCTCCGTCTTTCTCGGTATCGTCGAAGGACTGACCGAATTTCTTCCTGTGAGTTCCACTGCGCATTTGCGCATCTGCGAAGCGTTCCTCCACATCGATCTGCATGATGGGTTCTGGAAAATGTACACGATCGTGATCCAGCTCGGAGCTATTCTCGCTTTGCCGGTTTATTTTTGGAGTCGCATCGTGAAGTTTGTTCGCACGTTTCCCAAGGGCGAACGCGGCAATCGCACCATCTTCACGCATCCGTTGAGCCTCACGCTCATCGCATTTGTGGTGACCGCGATTCCCGCGTGGGCTCTCGCAAAAGTCATTGGCAAGAACCTGGAAAGTCTCTGGGTGATGGCTTTGGCGCTGCTCGTCGGCGGAATCATCATGTGGATCGTTGATGCTGTTTTCACTCGGCCGCGCACGATGCACATGGAGGAAATGACGCTGCCGCAGGCGGTCTGGATCGGCGCCGCGCAAATTTTCTCCGCTGTTTTCCCCGGCACGTCGCGCTCGATGTCAACGATTGCTGCCGGACAAATCGCCGGAATGTCGCGTCCGGCCGCACTTGAATTTTCTTTTTTTCTTTCGATGCCGACAATGGCGGTCGCCGTGGGATACGATTTTCTGAAGAGCGTGATACCGCACCATCACGGAGCGGAGATTGCGCCGCTCACAATCACTCCACATCAATGGGTCGTGCTTGCAATTGGATTTGTCGTTTCGTTTTTTGTCGCAGTTGCGGTCATCGCGTGGTTCATCAACTGGGTTCGCGCGCGGGGATTTGTGCCGTTTGCGGTTTACCGGATTGTGCTCGGTCTCGGATTGTTGATGCTTTTGATGCGTGGAAAGATGTGATCACCTAAAATGGAACCAAACGTCATGCTTCCCGACCTGCAAAGCGCGGTCATTTGCGAGGACGTCCGCTGTGAAGTCAACGGCATGCAAACTCTGGTGGGCGTGCTGAGTGTGATCCCCGCGCCCTCATTGCCTATCAATTATTTTCGACTCTGCATCTGGACCCGCTGGTGCAGCGGCTCCGGCAAATTTCGCCAAAAATCTCGCCTCGTAGGCGTGGACGAACAGCAGGTCGTCGCGCAGGCGGACGTCGAGTTTGTGCTCAAAGAGATGGAAGGCCACGCGACCAATGTTCATTATTTTGGCGGCGTGCAGTTTCAACAGTACGGGATGCATCACGTCGAGATTTACTTGGAAAACGAATTGCGGCTGCGCTTTCCGTTGCCGGTAATCCAGGTGCAACAGCGCCCGCCTGGTTAAATTCGGCAACGTCTCATGAACGAGGGCTTGTGAATGGGATCAATCGTTTCAGGCGGCATGATGCTGGAACGATTTTTCCTGGCAGTACTCTGCAGCATCATTTTCATCGGG
>QHQV01000265.1 GCA_003219945.1 Verrucomicrobiota bacterium
AACGCAGCTCCAAGTGCCGTCCAGAAATACCACCGCGGCGGTGGCCGGTAAATGAGCGGTCTGGCTTGCGTTTTCGTTTGTCCTAGCGGTTCTGCCATACCAAAATCACCGTCCACCGGGAACGGCCTTGAGCGATTCGCTCTTAATTTCGAAGGAAATCTTGTAATAGCCAGCCGCGCGAACAAGGTCCAACAGGTGGGCAACGT
>QHQV01000268.1 GCA_003219945.1 Verrucomicrobiota bacterium
CGCCAGGGGCGCATCTTTAAATCGAAATATCTATGCTGCAAGGTCGTAAGCAAGTGTTTCAAATTGTGTTCCCTAAGGTCTTTTCAGCGTTGCCGGTCGGAGAATTTTGTGTAATTGCGACTCTGTTTCGCAAGCGCGGCCAATCATCGATCTCTGCTTCCAATTCATCTCCCGCTTGAATCGGGCCCACGCCAGCGGGTGTTCCAGTTAAAATCACATCGCCCGCCATCAATGTGAGCGATTGACTAACGAATGAGATAATTTGCGCAACTGAATGGATCATCCGACTCGTGCGCGTGCTCTGGCGCAGCTCGCCGTTTTGCCACAAATTTACCGACGCGTCGCGCACATCAGCATCGGCATAAACGAAGGGCCCTATCGGCGTGTAGGAGTCGAACGATTTACAACGACCAAATTGCTTCTCCTGTTTTTGCAAATCGCGATCGGTGATATCGAGGCCGATCGTGTAACCGAAAACGTGATCGAGTGCATCGTCTGCGCTCACATTTTTCGTGCGAGCGCCGATCACGACAGCCAGTTCAGTTTCAAAATCCGTTTGGTGCTCAGGAAACGCGATTTCGATCACGCCATTATGTGCCAGGAGAGAACTGGGCGCCTTGAACCAAATTAATGGTCCGCCGATTTCGGTGCGTTTCATCTCCGCGATGTGATCCGCGTAGTTTAATCCGACCGCGATCAACTTCGATGGCGCAACTGGAACATCGATTTCCAAACTTGCGAGCGACACTACTTCGCCCGTGGGTTGAACTTGATTCCAGTACGGCTGTGACAGCCGATGCACTTCATCGCCACGCAATTCGCCATAGAAAAATTCGTTTCCCGATCCGAATCCGCCAAACATTTTCATGCGCAGAATCTAGGGCAACCGCTTCGGTCACCGAATCAAAACTGGCAGGTCGTGCCCCTGCTCTGCAATTTCATTTTGGTACGACCGCCACAAAATCGCGCACCGGTTTTCGCCCTGCAATTGAGAATGCGCTGCCGTCCTCGCGTGCGAACCAGAACGCGCTTGAGGAACCACCGTCGAGATTCATAGCGCGGCGAATTTTCGAATCCGCAACAATGGGCGTCGTGGCGAGGATATTTGCTAACTGCCCAAGCGAAACGTCGGAGCAAACGCCGAGGCAGGCGCGGTCGTTCGTCGGTATTCCAGCAAAAGTTCGCCGCGCCAGCTGTGAATCGTTCAGACCGCGAATGCATTTGTTTCCTTCGACGAGAAATGGTCCGGATTGAACTGCGGCAATAATTTTTTTTGTGCGAGAAAATTCACTTACGCGAACGACATCAATGCCGCGGTCCGACTGCAGCAAGATTCCAGTAATCAGACGAGCCCGGCGTGACGGCGAGAAAGTCGTGCCATCGACAACTCGCAAGCCGATTGGCTTGAATTCCGTGTCGAAATAACCGCCGTTCACGCCGCACACGCATTCTTCCCGCTTCATCACCGCGCCCAAACTTTGGGCGTCAGGATTATCGATGACACGCAGCGCAGTCGATTTAGCGGAGAAAACTGCCACATCGACAGCAACGCGCTGACCGGCGGCGGCGTCTTCCACAACCACATGCCGATGCTCAATTCCTGCGCGGCCAGATTCCGATTCGGTTGAGAGAATTTTCCACTCTGCGTGCGCCGACGCGGCAACCGTTACCAGCAGGACCAAAAGCGATCCATAAAAGGGTCGCGCGACAAAAGCGTAGCGAAATCGCACGACTGTGTGCCGAAATTAAGCTTTTCCGGCGTATTTTGCGGAGAGCGCCTGGAATGCCGGATCGTTCCGAAGCGGGTCCCATGCCGGATTCACTCTAAGGCTTTGCAAGGTCACTCCCGTAGGGCGACTCAACAATCCGTCCAGCAACTCGATGGCACGAGCGTTGTCGCCGAGGATCGCGTAAACCTGCGCAACGTCCTCCGTTATCCTCGGACCGTCGAAGGCGTCCTTGCTCTCCGGTCGCAAATCGGTCGCTTGTTGAGCTTCTGTAATCGCAGCGTCCTTTTCACCAAGCCGCGCGAGAAGTTTAGCTAACTGAATGTGCAAACCGGCATCATCCGGTTTTTGTTTCAGTTGCTCTTCAAGAATATTTTTCGCTTGGAGGAACGCAGTGCGCGCCGCTGCGTCATCGTCCAAGCCTTTTTGAGCAACGCCGATAGCGTAATACTTCCCGGCCGACGCGCCTGGGATCGCCGCCAATGACTCATCAGGTATACTCTGGGCAAGTTGCAATACCTGCTGATATTTGCGTTGAAATAGGAGGAGATCTGCTTGCGCGCCGACAACCTTCAGCCGCTCTTCACTGCTCATCGGCAGTGATTTCATTTTCTCCAAGGCTCGCTCATACACGCTGAAGTCGGCTTTCTCGGCGATCGCGAGTTTGACCTTGATCTCCCACAGTCCGATTCCGTTTGGATTCAATTCGAGCGCGCGATCGATGGTCTTGTTCGCGGCGCCGAAATTTCGCTGCATGGCGTAGTTGAAAGTGAGATTTTGCAGCGGCCAGGTGTCCTTTGGATTCAAACTGGCCGCCTTCTCCATATTTGCAGTGGACTCTGCCCACTTTCCCTGGCGGCGCTGGATCGCGCCGATCGCGAGGTACACTTCTGATTCGTTAGGCAATCCTTGTTGTGCGATTTCGAATTCTTTTAGCGCGGCGCCGTAATTGTTATCGCCCCAGTAATAGGAATATCCGCGAGCCAAGTGCGCTTCAGACAGATCCGGCTGTAGTTCAAGAGCGCGCTCCGCCAGAGTGCGCGCTTTTTCGCGACGTTCCGGCGCGCGATCAATGTCACGCGCAATCCAGCTTTCCAATTGGGAATAGCGCGCAAGAGCCAGCGCGAAGTTTGGGTCAAGGTCGACGGCACGTTGATAAAGCTGTTCGCTCTGTTTTAGTTTTGCCGGGTCTTCATACGAACAGGAAAGATCATGCGCCTGCACGAAAGCCAGATAAGCCTCGGGGTTTTCCGTTGGCTTCCGCGTCATCTGCGATTTCTCCGCGGGAGATAGCTTTGCCTGCAGCGCATTCGCAATTTCGCGCGCAAGATCACTCTGGATCGCGAACACGTCGGTCACATCCCGGTCGTAATCGTTGGCCCATACGTGCTCGTCGGTGTTCGCATCGATTAATTGCACGTTGACGCGTACCCGGTTTCCCGACCGGCGGACGCTCCCTTCGAGAATGTTGGAAACGCCAAGCGCCTTGCCGATTTCACGAAGGTTCGTCGGACGGCCTCTATATTGCATCACGGATGTGCGTGAAATCACCCTGAGGTCGCTTATCTTAGACAGGTTGGTAAGCACGTCGTCCTGCACGCCGTCGGCGAAATAGGCGTTTTCTTTTTCATCGCTCAGATTTTCAAATGGCAGGACGGCAATGGATTTATCGACCTTGTGCGCGGCGACACGAGGCAAGAGAAAAAAGCCTGTGGCCGCGGAAATAACCACGCCCGTGGCGATCAGCATGATTATGTTCCGCCGACGACGGGTCCTGGGCGCGGGAGTGTCAGGTGTGGCCCGAATCCCTTGCGACGTGATGTCGAACGCCCACGCAAGAATCAGGGCGATTGGAAATCCCACGAGCAGCAACAGAATCACCAGGCGCAGCGACCAGTTTGGCAATTCCCACGCTGGAAACGTGGCCGAAGCCAGTTGGATGATGCCGCCGGCAGCAATGATGTAGGCCGCCGCCACTCGATAAACTTTGCGCCGTTTTACTTCCTCGAAGAAGCCGGTCATAAGAAGAGTTTTGATTCGGAACTATACTGCAGCCGTGAGTATAGACACAAATTGAGGCGCGGCATTCAACTTCGGCACGCGATTGTGTTGGCCGGAAGTAGGATCGCTCTTCAACTGCGATTTATCCAGACTAACGCAGGTTCGACGCTAAACTTACGTCGTCCCTGTCGATTAAAGCCTGAAAACGCCGATCGTTTCGTAACGAGTCCCAAATTGGGTTTACTTTCAGGCCCTGCACAGTGACGTAGCTTGGCCGATTTAACAGTCCATCCAGAATTTCGATCGCCCGATCCTTGGCGCCGAGAATGGCGCAGACTTGTGCCACACCTTCCGTAATTGCCGGGCCTTCAAACGCGTCCTTACTTTCGGGCTGTAATTCGCTCGCACGTTGCGCTTCCGCCATCGCGAAATCCTTTTCCCCAAGAAACGCAAGAACTTTTGCCAACTGAATGCGCAACTTGGCGACGTCCGGGGTACGTTTAAGTTGTTCCTCGGCAGCGCTTTTCGCCTTGAGGAAGGCCGCTCGCGCTCCGGACTCGTCCTCGAGTGCTCTGCGCGCAAAGCCAATGTGATAATATTTGCTCCATAGGCCCGTGGGATAACTCGCGGCCTGATCGTCCGACAGGCTTTCCGCCTCGCGCAATCCGTCACTGTATCTCCTCTCCAGCAAAAAGACGTCCGCTCGGGCATCGGCGGTCCTGAGTTTCTGCTCGTTGGTCATTGGAATCGATTCGAGAGCTTCAAACCCTGTCTCTGCGACACCGAAATCACCTTTCTCCGCGATAGCCAGACTCGACTTGACGCCCAAAAGCTCCATCGCAGTCGGATCTAGTGCGAGCGCGCGGTCGACAGTTTTGTTCGCCGCATCGTAATTCCGCAGAATCGAATAATTGTAGGTGAGATTCTGTAATGCCCAGGTGTCTTTCGGGTTCAAACTGGCAGCTTTCTCCATGTTGGCAATGGAGTGTGCCCATTTACCTTGCCGGCGTTGAATGGCGCCGATGGCCAGGTACACTTCCGACTCGTTAGGTAATCCGAGCCGCGCGATTTCGAATTCCCTTAGCGCTGCCTCGTAGTTCTTGTCGCCGTAGTAATATGAAAACCCGAGCGCCAAGTGCGCTTCCGGGAGATCAGGCTGCAGTTGCATGGCTTGCTCCGCTAGAGTGCGCGCCTTTTCGACCCGTTCCGGTGTGCGCTCGACGTCGTTCAAGAACCAGCTTTGCAATTGGGAGTAGCGCGCAATCGCGAGCGCAAACTTTGGATCCAAATCGATCGCGCGCTGGTAAAGCTGCTCGCTCTGTTTGAGTTTTTCGAGGCTCTCAATCGCATGCGAAAGATTGTGGGCCTGCACAAAGGCGAGATAAGCCTCGCCATTTTCAGTAGGCTTGCGCTCGATTTGTGCCTTCTCCGACGGTGACAGTTTGGCCTCCAATTCGCGTACGATCTGTTGTGCCAGATCGGTTTGAATGGCGAAAACGTCGGTTAGATCGCGGTCGTAATCTTCCGCCCACATGTGCTCGTCGGTCTCCGCATTTATTAGCTGCACATTCACACGAACCCGATTGCCAATACGACGAACGCTGCCTTCGAGAATGGCACCCACACCGAGCGTCTTTCCGATCTCACGAGCGTTGGATGGCTTCCCTCGATATGGCATAACCGACGTCCGTGAAATGACTTTCAGATCTCCGACCTTCGACAAGTTGGTGAGCACGTCGTCCTGAATGCCGTCCGCAAAATAGGCGTTCCCTTTTTCGTCGCTCAGGTTTTCAAACGGCAAGACTGCAATCGACTTGTCGCACTTGTGTGCTGAGACGCGAGGCAGGAGAAAGAACCCGGCGGAGGCGGACATAATCACACCGGTGGCGACCAGCATGAAGACATTGCGACGACGATGTGTCCTGGGCGCCGCCACATCAGGGGTGGCTTGAATGCCATCCGCGGTAATGTCAAACGCCCACGCGAGCATGAGTGCCACCGGAAATCCCATCAGCAAACACACGATTAGCACGCGCAAGGTCCAGTTCGGTAATTCCCATGCAGGAAACGCCGCCGAAGCCAGTTGAATAATCCCGCCCGCTGCGATGATGTAAGCCGCCGCCACCCGATAAACTTTGCGCCGTCTTACTTCCCCAAAGAACCCGGGCAAGGTTACAGATTTCTCGGTCGAGACCATAAAACCAAGGGCCTCACTAATTGACAGCCGAGGGCGCCCCGGCGTTCACTTAACGCCGCCGGCAAAGACAGTCTGAAAATGCGGGCTCTGTTTTTCCCGGGAAACGACGCTGACCTCGATATCCCGGAAGCCGCTTTTCTCGAGGAGTTGGTGTAACTGCACTTCGCTGAATCCGAGCCAGTGGTCCGCGTAAAGTTCACGCGCCTTTTCGAATCGATGACTCAAAAGATCGAGAATCACCAGGCGCCCGCCAGGTTTCAAAATCCGGTGAGCAGCGCCAATGGCGTGCTCGGGATGAATGGCGTGGTGCAACGCCTGGCTGAGAATTGCAAGGTCGACGCTGTCTTTCGCGATCGGCGGGTCCTCAATATCGCCCAGCCGGTACTCAAGATTCTTGAATCCGTGTTTCTTCGCCAGTTGCGACCCGAACTCGACCATCTTCGGCGAATTATCGATGGCAATAACTTTGCGCGCTCGTTTGGCCAGCAATTGCGAGAGTGTCCCCTCGCCTGCTCCCAGATCTGCGACCGTCAACGGCGGGAGCAACGTGATCAGCGTATGCGCAAGCGCCTGCCACGATCGCCCCGGCACATAGCCTCGACCGAATTTGCCAGCAAGTTCATCGAAGTATTTCCGCGCCTTATCCTGCCGCTTCTGGAGCACAAGCTTCAGGCTTGTGCGATCACGCGAGCCTTCGGGTAGCTCGCGCGCCAGGAGTCGAGTGATCTCCGCCACACGCTCACGCTTGGCATGCTGCCCGTTGTGGTTCGCGCCGTAATAAACATTCTTTCCGACTCGGCGATCAGCCACCACGCCAGCCCGCTTCAACTGAGCGAGATGACTCGAGATACGAGACTGGCCCATGCCGAGAATTTGCTGCAATTCAGCGACTGAAAGTTCCTCCTGTTCGAGAAGCAGCAGCAGTCGCAGACGTGTCGGATCGGCAAGCAACCGCAACAAATTAATGGTTGACGCCATGATTGGAGCCTACGATATATCGACGCATCATGATTGGTCAATATGTCGCTGGCGACGACGTTACATCGTTAAAACGTTTCGATCGTTGCAACGGTTGAACTCCCGTCCCGCGGCTAGTCCGATTTAACCTTGTAACTCCTGTAACGAATCATTCCTCGAAATCATGTCCCGCCGTTACATCTTTTCCTCTGAATCAGTCAGTGAAGGTCATCCTGATAAAGTTTGCGACGCCATTTCAGACGCGGTGCTCGACGCGTGTATTGAACATGACCGGCGCAGTCGCGTGGCTTGCGAAACATTCGCTAAGAGCAACATCGTCATCGTAGGTGGCGAGATCACCATTCCAAGCCTGTCTGAAGATAAGCCCCTGGCGAGTGTACTGCCTGTCGAACAGCTCGTGCGGGACACCGTCCGCGACATCGGTTACGTGAATGACGACGATGTCTTTCACGCCGACAAAATTTTCATCACCAACATCATCACTAAACAATCGCCCGATATCGCGCAGGGTGTGGACGCTCGCGCAGTTGAAGGTAAGGACACCGCAGAACAAGGCGCGGGAGATCAAGGATTGATGTTCGGCTATGCGTGTGACGAGACACCGGAGCTGATGCCAGCGCCCATTATGTTTGCGCACCGGCTCGGGCGCGAACTGACCCGTATTCGCAAGAACGGCAGAGTCGGCTGGTTGCGACCTGATGCGAAATCGCAGGTTTCAGTGATCTACGAAAACGGCAAACCTATCGGCATCTCCTGCGTCGTTGTCTCGACTCAGCACACGCGCGACGTGAAGCATTCGGAACTCCGCAGTTTCGTGATCGAAGAGGTAATCAAGAAAGTGTTGCCTAGGGAAATGCTGAGCGAGAAGACGCAATTCCTCGTCAATCCTACTGGCAACTTCGTGATCGGCGGACCGCAGGGCGACGCCGGTCTGACCGGCCGCAAAATCATCGTCGATTCCTACGGTGGAATGGGCCGGCATGGTGGCGGCGCGTTCTCGGGTAAAGATCCGAGCAAAGTCGATCGCAGCGCTGCTTACATGGGACGTTGGGTTGCGAAAAATGTGGTGGCGTCAGGTCTGGCGAAAAAATGCGAAGTGCAATTCGCCTATGCCATTGGCCATCCGGAGCCGCTCAGTGTTCGCATCGACACATTCGGTACCCACACTGTCGGTGAAGAAGCAATCGAGCGGGCCGTGCTTGCCACGTTCAGCTTCAAACCGGCCGACATCGTCAAACAGCTTAACCTTCTTCACCCGATTTATTCCAAGACCACGAATTACGGCCACTTCGGCAAAATCGACGATCCCGATATCACGTGGGAGTCGACGGACAAAGCAGCAGAGCTGAAGAAGGCCGCAAAATAATCCGCAGATTTCGCAGATTTACGCAGATTAGAATGCAGAAGGATCAACAGAGCCATGCAATCATCGGAGCCGCAATGGAAGTGCATCGCGAGCTCGGATTCGGATTTCTAGAAGCGGTTTATCAATGCGCTTTAGCCTTGGAATTCGAAGAGCGAGAAATTCCATTTCGAGCTGAGGTCCCCCTTCCGGTGCGATACAAAGGCAAGCTACTTACGTGCGGTTACCGAGCTGATTTTATTTGTTACGAAGATTTTCTCGTGGAGACGAAGGCAATTGCCGAACTCACGGGTGTGGATGACGCGCAGTTGATCAATGAGCTCAAGGCGACTGGTCTGCAGCGTGGCCTGCTGCTGAATTTTGGCGCACCCAGCCTGCAGTTTAAGCGGCTTGTCAGAACCGCCTCCGAGAATCTGCGTAAATCTGCGAAATCTGCGGACAACCTCGAAGAAATCGTTTTATGAAAACATCCACAATCGAACGAACCGAAACCGATTACAAAGTCGCCGATATTTCACTGGCCGATTTTGGTCGCAAAGAAATTTCTATCGCGGAAAAGGAAATGCCCGGGCTGATGGCGATCCGGGAGAAATATGCGCCGCAGAAACCGCTGGCAGACGTGCGCATCACTGGATCGTTGCACATGACGATTCAGACCGCCGTCTTGATCGAGACTCTTACCGATCTCGGCGCGAGCGTCCGCTGGGCAAGCTGCAATATT
>QHQV01000266.1 GCA_003219945.1 Verrucomicrobiota bacterium
AATTCCTCGTCGGCGATTTCGTCCTTATCAAAGAAATAATGGCCATCCTTATCGACCGAGACGCTGACGTATTCGCGTTTTGTCTGAACCTCACCCGAGACCCCCGAGGGCAGATTCACTTTGATCCCCTTCATGTGCACCTGACTCAGGCTCACCATCATAAAACTGGCGAGCAGAAAGAACATGATGTCGATCAACGGAATGATCTCGATCCGCGCTTTCTTATGTGGAATGGGTGACGCTACGCGCATAATAAATTGCTAGATGGAAGACCGCGTTGCCGATGAGGGCGTGCCACTCTCGATCGCTACGTGTCGCTCT
>QHQV01000267.1 GCA_003219945.1 Verrucomicrobiota bacterium
GCTGATGGTTGAGACCGTTCCAAAGCATTCGTAACACAGGGTCGCGGGAACTGCGCGAAAGCCCGGAAGCCTCGGCGGTGTCACCATTTTCAATTGCGGTGAAAACTTTCTCGATCCGTTTCGGATCCCGCCGGAACCAGCGGCCACCCCACCAAATACATCGCTCGAGCACAACGGTGAGCGCTACGATCGAGACGATCAGAATCGGCCACATCACCGGACCGCCTTTGTGAAACTTGTCGATCAACCAGTTACCGGCTAAAAAACCAGCAGGCTGTTCCGGAGTGGCTGC
>QHQV01000201.1 GCA_003219945.1 Verrucomicrobiota bacterium
CGCAATTTGCCCGATCAAATGGGCAGCGTTGCCAAAACCGTATATACCAAGGCGCCGTGCATGGCCTGTTTTGCGATAGGAACGGTAACCGATCAGTCCCGCGCAAAGCAGCGGTGCAACCTCGACATCGTTGTAACGCTCAGATAGATGAAAACAGTATCGGGCATCGACCACGGTGAACTCGGCGTAACCGCCATCGAGCGTGTAACCGGTAAAGCGCGCATTATCGCAAAGATTCTCTCTGCCAGATCGGCAATACGCGCAGTCCCCATCGGTCCAGCCTACCCACGGGATTCCCACGCGATCTCCTATTGCGAAGGTGGGAGCGGCCTCAGTGCCGCGACTGTCGGGACGCTGAGGTCCCTCCCAGATTGCTTCGCCGATTTCTTCCACTCGTCCGACAATCTGGTGACCGAGAATCAACGGCAGCTTCGGATTGGGCAATTCGCCGTCGACCACATGAAGGTCAGTGCGGCAAACCGCGCAGGCGCTGGTGCGCACGAGCAGTTGTCCCCTGCCCGGCTTCGGCTTTGGCACATCCCGCAACTCCAAGGGTAGTTTCGGTTCTTTGAGAACCATGGCGCGCATAAGCTAAACAATATCTCTTTTACTCGTTCTTGGGCTGATGCTCATGCTCGCGCTGTCTCAGACCGCCCAAGCTCACGAGCAACAACACGAGCACGAACTCGAGTAAGAAAAGCTAGCGCGCTCCGGCCGGCATGGGTCGCATCTCCCCCTTACGCGGGCCCACCGCATGTTCACCTTCGTGCTCGTGGTAGTGGGCGCTGCGAAGGAACGGCACCTTGTCGAGCACGTGTTCCTGGAACCATTCGACCCAGAGATAAATCACTGGCGTGACAAATAACGTGACCAGTTGCGAGAAAATCAGTCCGCCCACGATCACCAGGCCCAGTGGGCGCCGCGATGCAGCATCCTGACCAAATCCCAATGCAATCGGGATTGCACCCATAAGCGCGGCGAGTGTTGTCATCATGATGGGACGAAACCGTTCTATGCTGGCTTCGTGAATGGCGGAGCGTAGATCCCAGCCTTCGTCGATTCGCTGCAACGCAAAATCCACCACCATGATCCCGTTTTTCTTCACGATACCTAACAAAAGAAATAGTCCGATCACGCTGTAAAGCGAAAGCACTGAACGGAAAATATACAATGTGGCCAGCCCGCCTACGACCGCTGGCACAATGGCGGGGAACAAAACCGTGAACGGGTGCACATAGCTCTCGTAAAGAATTCCGAGGATCACATACATGACGAAAATTGCCGCAAGCAGCAGCAGAGGGAGGGATTGAAACAGTTGTCTGAATACGAGCGCCTCACCCTGGAAGGTTCCCTGCACCGTTGGGTATTGCGGCTGGATCTGCGCTACGGCATCCTCGATGTACTTCGTAGCGTCGCCAACCGCCGCATTCGGCAGCAGGTTGAAATTGAAAGTGACACTGGTGAACTGGTTGAGATGGTTCACGGCCTGCGGGCCAATAACTTCCTTGGTTGATGTTACAACACGAAGCGGAACGAGGCTTGCCATGTTACCTGTGGTCGTGGCGATCGTCCCACCACCCGATCCGCTCGCACTGAAATTGCCGCTCGTGTTACTGCGGACGTAGAGATCGTCCAAGTCGTCAGGATGTGCGCGCTCTTTGTCTTTAACTTCAAGAATAACCTGGTACTGGTCGTCTGGTTGCTTGATTAGATAGATATAGTTTTGGGAGTAGGCGTTGCGCATCAGGCTTTGAATCGCAGAAGTAGAAACGCCATAGGTCGCGGCGCGATCGCGGTTGATCTCGATTCTGAGATTGGGCGTGTTGTGGTAGTAGTCGGAGCGAACACTGGCAAAGCCCTTGAATTCTTGCAGCTTTTTCAATAGCTCATCGGCCATCGCGTAAACGTCCTGAGGCACGATGCCGCTAATGGTGTAGGCATACTGGCCCTGGCTCTGGCTCGTAGCGCCAACGCTGATTTGCAGGACTGGAGTCGGGGTCAACACGGTGGTAATGCCTGGAATGGAAGCGATCGACTTTTGCAGTCGCAAAACGATTTTGTCGACGGGCGGACGCTCACTGCGCGGCTTTAGGAAAAGAAACATCAACCCCTGCGATAACGGGCCGCGCGAGGCAAAACCGGCCAGAGTAAAAAACTGTCCGACGGCTGGATCATCCTGGATCTTTTGGTTCACCTGCGCTTGAAACGCGCGCATCTGCGCCGGCGAGGTGCCTTCTTGTGCGATGAACAAGCCGCGGATGAAACCGCTGTCGCCCGGCGGTAACAATGTGAACGGCAAATGCGTGAAGAAAAACCAGAGACCAAGAATGCAAGCGAGCAGGATCGGCACAGCAAGCCATGCGCGATCGAGAAACTTATCTAGCATCCGGCCATAGGCAGCGATCACGCGCTGGATAAAATTGGTGGTGTGCCGTTCCATCCAGGCGCGTTTATGGCCGGCCCTCCGCTCACCCAGGATGCGAGCGCACATCAGCGGCGTCAGCGTTAACGACACTAGGCCTGAAGCAAGAATAGCTACGATGATTGTGACGGAAAATTCGCGGAAAATTCGGCCAAGCAGGCCGGGGATGAAAACTAGCGGGATGAAAACCGCGGCAAGCGAAAGCGTCATCGAGAGAATGGTAAAAGAAATTTCGCCGGCGCTGTTAAAAGTTGCTTT
>QHQV01000202.1 GCA_003219945.1 Verrucomicrobiota bacterium
CAGACTTGGCTCCTGGAACTCTACCGCAGCAAATTGCATGTTCGGCTGCAAAGATTCACGAGATACTTGAAAGAGCTGATGCGCCGGGAAAAACCGCGCCAGCATCGGCGGAACTACGAGCGCCACCGAAATCCAGACACACGCAATTGCGATCGCGATGCTCGCGAATTGGGAACGGCGGCTTCCATCTGCCGCTGTCTGATGCCAATGCCGTGCGAGTAAAAGGGCAAGCAACGGAAACGCCGGCAGCGTGTAGTGCGGTAACTTCGTGCTGACAAGAGTGAAGATGACGAAGACGACCGCGATGCCTGACAGTAGATAAGCATCAACGCGAGTTCGGTTGTAGCCGAGGGCGCCGACCCCGGCCTCTCTGTTCCGCCACAATTTTCCGACTAGCCACGGCACCTTGATTGACCACGGAAAGAAACTGATGAACACGGTGACAAAATAAAACGGCAATAGCAGCGCGTACATACCGAGGGAGCTCGCGCCGTGACCTTCCAGTGTCATCAACGAACGGCCGACGACGTGTCGTCCAATTCCCACTCTGAAAAACTCCCCGCGTGTTTGAATCAGCGCGGGGATTCCCCAAAGCGCGACCAACACGAGCGTCAGTAAAATTCCAACGACAAACTTAAATCGTCGGGCCACCTGCCAATCTCGGCAGTAGATGATTACCACAGCCACGGTCAGCAGCGGTGTCCAAGCAATTGGGCCTTTGGCAAGAAAACCCAGCGCAAGCGCCAGGTAGAAGGTGAGCCACCAGCGCGATTGAGGGTAGGACGCGACCGCCGGGCGCGCCGCCGCTCGGTTCGAATCGATCAACAGTTCGTATCCAGCCCAATGCGCCGTGGTCATGAACAGCACGAGCCACATGTCGGCGACGGCGGCTTTCGCGTGAACAAACGTTTGGAGCGAAAGCGTGAAGATAATTGCGGCCCACCACGCGAGCCTTTCTCCTCCCACGCGGCGACCCCAGACGAAGATTAATAGGGCGGTGAGTGCTGCTGCAATTGCCGAGGGCAAACGAGCAGCGAAATCGTTTTCGCCGAAAATGTGATAGCTGGCGACCTGTGCCCAGTAGGTGAGGGGAGGCTTATCGAGTCGAAGCTGATTATTAAAGTAGGGAACGATGTAGTTGCCGCGCTCGATCATTTCACGGGAAGCTTCGGCAAAGCGCGGCTCATCGCGATCGATAAGGGGCAAGCTCCATGTGCCAAGGATGTGAAACAGAACGCAGGCGAAAAACAGTATCGCGTATTTTGCCGGTGCAGATTTCAATGTGGTCGCAGCATCTCATAACGGTCATTCCGAGCGAAGTCGAGGCTGCAACGCAGCGGACAAAGTCCGGGAGGCCAGGCTTTCAATCCCGCGGCACAACTCAAAAGCAACATGCCGCGCCGTCTCGACGGCACTCGACATGACAAACTATTCGTGAGATTGGCAACGGATTTGTGAAGTACTCCGCTGTTTTGTATTGGCTCGTCGGGATCGCCATCGCGGCAACGGCGATCGCAGTCTCATTTCATTTCGACGACAGCGTGCGCGACTTCATGATGGAGCATCAAAACCCCGCGATGCGCAATTTCATGCGCTACGTCAGCTTGTTAGGCGATTGGCCGTTGCATGCGCTAGCAGGCTTAGCTCTCCTGGGCGTGGCGTGGCGTCGGGGCAGCGAACAGTGGACGCGCATTTTCCTCGCCATGCTGTTAGCGATGATGTTGGCAGGTGTGGCCGGAACCGTGATTAAATGGACCGTTCCACGGGCGCGCCCGTCGGTGCACGCTGACAGCCGCTGGGGCGGGCCGCGTTTCAGCTCGAAATATGACTCGTTTCCATCCGGACATGTGGGCGCCTCGATCGCATTCTTTGGCGTTCTACTTATCGCGCGCCGCCGCATCGGCCTTGCGTGCCTGGCAATCCCGATTCTGATCGGATTCTCGAGGATGTATATCGGCGCGCATTATCTGTCCGATGCGGTCTGCGCAGCGGTTTTGGGAATCTTATGCGCCGTTGTCGTAGCGTACTTCCTATTGCTGCCAATCAGAAATCGGCAATCGAAAATCGAAAATTGAATGGCGGAGGGGGTGAGATTCGAACTCACGAGGCCTTAGGGCCTTCCGGTTTTCAAGACCGGCGCAATCAACCGCTCTGCCACCCCTCCGGAAAACTGGTGATCAGTGATCGGTGATCAGTAATCGGTGCGCAAGTATAGCAGGAACGCAAAGATTTGCTCGACAGCGTAATATGTTCATGTGAACTTAAATCGTGCCGGTGAATAAAAACTTCAACCCTGTGGTCGTTGAAAAGCCGCAGAGCCGCGCGACGATTCGAGGGCGCGGCGCGTCCTGGAGCCCCTCGAACCGATTCGAAAGATTGCACATTGATTTAACCGACCCGGACGTAGTGGACGTCGGCTGCGAGACCGAAGAGACGCCGCGGCGTCTGACGCAATATTTTTGCGACGGAACGAGAACAATCATCACCCGCAATACGAGTCCGGATGTCGGCTTTGAAACGAGCTTGAATCCCTATCGAGGGTGCGAGCACGGCTGTATCTATTGTTACGCGCGACCGACCCACGAGTATCTCGGGTTTTCGGCCGGTCTTGATTTCGAAAGCAAAATCATGGTGAAAACCAATGCCCCTGAACTGTTGCGCGCCGAACTGGAATCACCGCGATGGCAACCGCAGACACTTGTGTTGAGCGGTGTGACCGATCCGTATCAACCGGTCGAGAGAAAATTGCGGATCACTCGCGGCTGCCTCGATATCCTCGCAAAATTTCGCAATCCTGTGGCGATCATTACAAAGAACCATCTCGTCACGCGCGATATCGATATTTTGCG
>QHQV01000203.1 GCA_003219945.1 Verrucomicrobiota bacterium
ACGCCCGGTACGTTGGCGAGAAAGACATTTACGTCGCCTTATGGGTTGAATGTCATCAGCAAGATGAATGATCCTCACATCCGCGCTCAGTCGATTGTTTCTTTTGGTGGGATCGGGAGCGCCTCAGCGCTCGCGAAATTTTATTCGATGTTTGCTAACGGCGGAGAATTGAATGGCCAGAGTTTCTTTTCACAAGAAACGATCGAACGGATGACGACGACATTATCGGATGGCAAGGACCGTGTTTTTCAAATCCCAACCGCATTCTCGGCCGGGTTTATGAAAGACTCACGAGATGCAGCGCGCAGGCTGTTCGGACTATCCGCAACATCTTTCGGGCATCCCGGTGCTGGCGGCAGCCATGCCTTTGCCGATGCGGAAAACAAAATCGCATTCGCGTACGTGATGAATCGAATGGAGCAATCGGTTCTGCCTAACGAGAAATCACTGCGATTGATGGATGCGATTTATGATCTTCTCTAGCGCGCTGCTCCCTGAGCGTCGATTCTCAGGCCCGGGGGTTAAAGATCGCCGTTACAGTCATTCCCAATAATGGTGATAAAAATCTTTCGCCCATGTGGCGCGCAACGGTGTTCGAATAGGAAAATGCCTTGCCACGCTCCGAGTTGCATTTTTCGATCCACAATCGGCATGGTTTCGCTGGTGCGCGTCAGGACCATCCGGATGTGTGACGGCATGTCGTCACGGCCTTCCGCATCGTGCGTGAAGTAATCGGCATCTTCCGGCACCAGGCGCTCGAAAAATTCTTCCAAATCGCGTCGCGCGGTAGGATCGGCATTTTCCATGATGACCATGCTGCAACTGGTGTGCTGAACAAAAACGGTGACGGTTCCGTTTTGGATGCCGCACTTGTCGATGTTCGACTCAATCTGGTCGGTGATTTCGTAAAGGCCTTTGCCACGTGTGTGCACTTCGAGTTGTCCGTGGTAGACGTGCATTTTCAGGGATCTTATTCAGCGTAGCGGTAAGGGCAAAACAAGGCGCGACGGCTTGGGCAGGCGGGTAAAGAGTAGCGCATGCGTCTGGCTTACGTACTCTCGGAATGCGCAAGCGACATGCATGCGCTACCTTCAGATGCAAGGCGATATCGAGCGCGTGCTGTTTGACGGCGGCAATTCACAAACGTCTCGATGAGATGGCTGCGCAAATCACGGCTGATTATCCCGAACGCGAGCTAACGGTGATCGCAATTCTAACCGGCAGCCTGATGTTTATGTCGGATCTGCTTCGTCGAATTCCACTTCCCTTGAAATTGGATTGTTTGAGCGTGGCTAGTTACCACGGCAAAACGCAGACGAGCAGCGGAGTCATTTTCAAACAGTTAGACGTTCCTAATGTCGCTGGCCGCGACCTTTTGATTCTGGATGATATTCTGGAGAGCAGACACACGTTGGCGGCTATTCGCAAAAGCTGGAAACGGCCAAACCGCGCAGCATTTGGGTCTGTGTGCTGCTAAGCAAAAGGAAACAGCGCGCGCGGAAGGTTGATACGGATTATATCGGCTTTGAAATCGACGATGAATTTGTCGTCCGGTTACGGGCTCCACTTAATGGAGCGATATCGCAACCTGCCGTACGTTGGCGTGCTTAGAAAGGAATTGCTAGAGCAACCACACCAATGAAAGTCCGAGTACAGTTTTATGCGCAGTTGCGTGAACTCATTGGAGTTCACGAGTTAGAGATTGAGCTTCCGCAAGGTGCGACTGTTCGCGAATTGCTCGAAAAGATTTATGCGCGAGGACCTGCGCTTCGTGCTCATGACAAAAGCATCTTAATCGGCGCTGGCTTGGAATTTGTCGATCGCAATTACAAGCTGAATCCGGGGGAGGAAATCGCGATCATGCCGCCGGTGCAAGGCGGGTAAATCTGGGAAACCGGGCGCATTTCGTTGTGTCGTTAGACCGACACATCGTCGCCCGCGTCGCGTTTCAACGGGCAAATGCCGCGCTTCTTTGAAGTCGCAACGAAGTCCAGGAATTCACGCGCTGGCGCACCAAAGGTCATCGTCTCCGCTTTCTCGAGAGCTTGTGACGTGTTTAGTCCGCTCAGATAAATAAGTTTGAATACCGCTTTGATTTCGTCTCGGTCTTTTTCGCTAAAGCCAGCGCGGCGGAGTCCAACGCTATTGAGTCCGAACACGGAATTGCGCTCCGCCGCAGTCACGAATGGTGGCAGATCTTTTCCAAACGCGGAGCTGCCCTGCACCATCACGAGCCGCCCAATGTGCATGAACTGGTGAAAGGTTGAGGCGCCGCCGAGAAATGCGCCGTCATCTACGCGAACGAAGCCGCCGAGCAAACAATTGTTCGCAATAATGACGTTGTTTCCAATTACGCAATTGTGACCGATGTGGGCTCCGGCCATCAGGAAATTCTTGTCGCCAATTTTCGTGGCGCTGCCGTCAGGGCTGCCGCGATGGATCGTGCAGTACTCACGGATAATATTGTCGTCCCCGATTTCGACTTTCGTCCGTCGGTCCGGCGAAAATGAAACATCCTGGGGAGGCACACCGATAATTGCGCCGTGTCCGACGAAATTTCTGTGGCCGATCATAGCCTCGCCTTCGATCACCACTTGCGATTGCACCACAGTTCTGTCGCCGATTGTTGCGTGCGGCCCAATGATAGAAAAGGGCCCGATCTCCACACC
>QHQV01000204.1 GCA_003219945.1 Verrucomicrobiota bacterium
AGGTCGAAAAATCTCCCGCGGATGCGCGATGCTCTCATTCATGCTACCCACTGAAACGGCTTCGACACGCATCAAACGGTAACGCGTGTCAAGCAGGACAACGCGCAATGATTCGGTCCGCAGCATCCGCATTTCATCTCCCAGCAGTTTGTAAATCAGTTCCGGCGAATCAAGTTTTTGCTGCGACAACGGTTCCTGCGTGAAGCGTTTTCCTAAGTTGAACGCCGCCACCAGTTCTAACGCCTTCGCTGGACCGATTCCTTTGATCTCGCTCAGCTCCTTGACGGAGCAACGGCTCAGCTCCGCAA
>QHQV01000205.1 GCA_003219945.1 Verrucomicrobiota bacterium
CTCGGAGTATCCCACCTTCGGCGACGCAATGGAAAAAAGCATTCTTCCGAGTTTCGCCGGGATCATTGCCGGCGCATCCTATTAACACCGGGCTGAAGCCCCCCCACGTGTTGATGACAGCGCCGTTTCTAGATGACTTGTGCCGCTTCTGCTCCGGAGACGCTCGCCGCGCGGTGCTCCTCGTGTGTTTCACCGAACAGCTGGCGGATCACGTCTTCTACTGGCACTTCCTGCACGTTTATGTCGCTGACGTCGCACGCCTCAAGAAGTTGCCGGCAGGTTTCCGTAACCTTTGCGCGTGGAACCTTTAATTGCACTGAGACCGGTGTTTGTTCGATGATTTCGCCAAACACGGACAGATCGCGTGCTTCTTCCTTCTCAAAAGTAAGACTCAGAATTTTATAGCCCGAGAAACGATCGACAATCTCTGCCAGCGGACCGTCGAAAAAGATTTTGCCGTGATCGATCACCAACACCCGATGACACAACTCCTCGATGTCCTGCATGTAATGGCTGGTGAGCAGTGTGACGATGCGATGTTGCTCATTGTAGATGCGCAAGAATTCGCGGACTCGTTTTTGACTAACCACGTCCAGGCCGATTGTAGGCTCATCAAGAAATAACACACGCGGCTCATGAATGAGCGCCGCGATCAACTCCATTTTCATTCGTTCGCCTAACGAAAGCTCACGCACCATCACGTTCATTTTGTCCCGCACCTCCAGAAGATCCGACAATCCGTCCACCACCTTCTTAAACCGCTCGCGGTCGATGCCGTAGATCGCACGGTTCAGCTCGAGCGATTCTTGCGCTGGGAGATCCCACCAAAGCGCATTCTTTTGTCCCATCAGCAAACTGAACTGCCGTTTCATTTCGTTACGCCTTTCCCAAGGCACAAAACCGAGCACGCGCGCGTCGCCTGAAGTCGGGTTCAGCAAGCCGGAAAGCGTTTTGAGCACAGTAGTTTTACCGGCGCCGTTCGGGCCCAGGAATCCGACAAACTCGCCTTCCTCGATTTGAAATGTGACCTGATCAGCCGCTCGCGTCTCGTCGTAGCGCCGCCACGCGAGACCTTTCACGGCGCCCCAGAGACCGCGCTCTTTGCGGTAAGTGCGATACACTTTAGTAAGTTTGGACGCTTCAATTGCCGCCATAGCCGTCAATGAAGCTACGTGGCGATGTTATGTGAGCAAAATTCCGCAACAGCGCCAAAATTCCCTGCCACTCAGACAATGGGGATGTTCACGAATCCGTTTCGAAAACAATCCCTCACCTTCATCCTCTCCCTTTGGCAAAGGGAGAGGCGATCGATCATAGTAATGGAGCGTGAATCTTCAGCACGATGAGCTACGCAATTCCGCCTCTCCCCGTGTCGGGGAGAGGACTGAGGTGAGGGGCGGCACCCCTATAGAACATCGTCGAGACACGCCAGCAAATGCGAAACAGTTTGCTCTGTCTCGTCGCCCATGTTCGACAGCCGAAAAGTTTGGCCGCGAATCTTGCCGTAACCGGGATCGATGACCAAATGATGCTTTTCCCGCAGCCTTCCCGCGAACTCGAGCACGTCGATGCCTTTAATGTTCTTCACGCACGTGAGCGTCTTGGTCCGGAATCCTTCCTCGGCAAAAAAATCGAATCCCGCACGGCGCACCCAATCGTGCACGAGCGCATTCGTGCGTGCGTGACGAGCGTAACGCGCTTCAAGACCTTCCTGGAAAATTTCATCGAGCTTGAACTCGAGCGCGTGAATATGCCCGATGCTCGGCGTACTCGGCGTCATCCATTGCGCCTGCTCGTTCTTGAACTCCAGAAAGTCGAAATAAAATCCGCGATTCACAACCTTGTCGGCCCGTTTGAATCCTTTCTCCGAAACCGAAAACAAGGAAAACCCCGGCGGCAGCGCGAGCGCTTTTTGCGCTCCGGTGAGCATTACGTCGATGCCAAGCGCGTCCATGTCGATCCTAACTCCTGAAAACGACGACACCGTATCCACGATGAGCGCGACATCAGGATATTTGGCCAGCACGCAGCAGATTTCAGGGAGCGGATTCATCACGCCCGTCGACGTTTCACTGTGGGTCAACGTGACGGTATCGAATTTTCCAGTGGCTAGTTGCCGATCGAGATCTCCTTGGTTGATGTGCTTTCCCCATTCCACCTGAAGCGGCTCGGCGTTTTTCCCGCATCGCTTTGCGACATCGAACCATTTGTCCGAAAACGCGCCGCACATGCAGCAAAGCACACTGCGATCGACCATATTGCGGATCGACGCTTCCATTACGCCCCATGCCGACGACGTGGAAAGAAACACCGGCTGTTCTGTACCGAACAGCGTCTGAAGTTTTGGGTGAATCTCGCGGTAAAGATTCCGAAAATCTTCGCTGCGATGGCCAATCAACGGACGCGAAAACGCCGCCCAGGTTTTTTCGGAAACTTCAACTGGACCGGGAATGAAAAGTTTGTCGTGCGGATGCATGATAGACCGTCAACGGTTCTACCCGCCTTCGCAACACGTACGGCATAGCAGGTGCCTCAAAGTCAACGTAAGACCGGACGGCTGGTGTCCACCTCGCCCCGCTTGCGGGGAGAGGATTCAGGTGAGGGGCATCCGGAATCGCGTTTCGAAAGACGCGTTGATAGTTTAGAATGAATCGTTGTGAATCGCGCTCGATTGCTGCGAAAGAAGGCGACTGAGCCTGAACGTGTTCTTTGGCGACACTTACGGAACCGAAATTTCGCAGGATACAAATTTCGCCGCCAACATCCGTTCGACGATTACGTCCTGGATTTCTATTGTCCGAGCGCAAAGCTCGGTATCGAATTGGATGGCGGAGGACATAATTACCGTGCAGGCAAAATTCGCGATCGAAGACGCTCGGAATTCCTAGCTCGCCATAGAGTCATTGTATTGCGATTCTGGAATCATCAGGTTCGCCAAGAACTCGACAGCGTTTTGCAAGCAATCTGGTTCGCACTCGACGAGAGAAAGCGACACAATCCCTCACCTTCATCCTCTCCCTTTAGGAAAGGGAGAGGCGGAGCCTAACCCACCTTGCGCGGCATGAGCAGCCCGCGTGGTGTCGCGGATAGCTGGTCCGGCCCGGCCGGGATCATCGATCCCGGCTACAACGTGAATGCGAAAGGAGGTTGCCCATTGCTGAATTGAGACGTACGCGTCACCTATGAATCGCCTGTTTGTCTCTTTGCTCCTTTGGGTCCTTTTCGCAGCCGTGCCGCGCGCTGAATCACCGGGCTATCTTGTATTCGTCAGCAACGAACGCTCTGGCGATGTCACGGTCATTGATGGAACCACAGATAGCGTCATCGGAACTTTTGCGGTGGGCAAACGGCCGCGCGGCATTCATGCGGCGCCCGATGGCCGGCGAGTGTTCGTTACGTTGAGCGGCTCGCCGCGAATCGCGCCCGGCGTGGATGAAAATCGCGCGCCGGCGGACAAACGCGCTGACGGTCTCGGCGTGATCGATCCGGCAACGCGCAAACTGATAGATCGGTGGCATGTCGGCTCGGACCCTGAGCAATTCGCAATCAGCAAAGACGGAAAGTTCGCTTTCATCGCAAATGAAGACGATGCGAGCGCATCGATCATC
>QHQV01000206.1 GCA_003219945.1 Verrucomicrobiota bacterium
ATCGACGACGGGCTATTTCCAGAAGCGCCATATCGACAGTCCACGTTTGAACGCGGAGCACCTGTTGGCGCACGTGCTGGGCCGGAAGCGGATAGACTTATACTTGGAGTTCGAGCGAGGGTTGGCGGAATCGGAACTTGCGCCGTTGCGCGAATTGGTGAGGCGCCGCGGCTCAGGCGAACCGCTCCAGCATCTGCTTGGCACGGTTGAATTCTGCGGCCGAACTTTTCGCTGCGACAAACGCGCCCTGGTACCGCGACCTGAAACCGAGCAGCTCGTTGAGTTGCTGATTTCATACTGCAAATCCGAAATTGAACATTCTCGCACGATCGATGTTGGAACCGGCAGCGGCGTTATCGCGCTCACGCTGGCTGACCAATTTTCAAAGGTCGAGATCGTCGGGGTCGATATTTCCGAAGATGCTCTCATGCTCGCGCGCGAAAATGCGGAGCGACTCGGCCTGGTCGATCGTGTCCGATTCCTGCGAAGCAACTTACTTGAAAGTGTCCAACCAGGCTTCGATCTGATTGTCGCGAATCTTCCATACGTTTCGACAGAAGACCGGCAGAATCTTTCTCGCGAAGTGTTGCACGATCCCGAAGTGGCGATTTTCGGAGGCGCGCGCGGGGACGAGCTGGTGAGGCAATTGATTACGCAGGCGCCATCGTGGCTTCGGCCGGGCGGAATGCTCGCGATGGAGATCGGGATCAGTCAAAGCGAGGCACTTGTGGCAGTGTTGGCAGAGAAAAATTATCGCGACATTTGGACGGAAAAGGATTACTCGGGTGTGATACGTTTCTTGTTCGCGAAGTATGGATAAAATTCTGATCCACGGCGGCCGCCGGCTTTCCGGTTCCATTAAGGTGAGCGGCTCGAAAAACTCCTCACTGCCGATTCTCGCGGCGACATTGCTGACTCGGGAGCCGTGTGTCGTTCACGGCGTGCCCGATCTGAGCGATACGAATTACATGCTCCAAATCCTCGCTCACCTCGGTGCGCAGGTCGAACGCGCGAGCGGCACCGTGACTGTGACTGCCGGGAAGATTCATTGTGTGGCGCCCTACGATGTCGTCCGGAAAATGCGCGCGTCCGTTTGCGTTTTGGGACCGTTGCTGGGTAGGTGCAAGGAAGCCAGCGTCGCGTTGCCGGGCGGCTGTGTCATTGGCGATCGGCCGATTGATCTGCATCTGAAAGGCTTCGAAGCCCTCGGCTCAGCGGTGCGCGTGGAAGGCGGTGATATCAAGGTTTGCGCACAGATCGACATGCAAGGCAAGTTCGGTCCGACCGTGCTTGGTACAGACAATGTAATCATGGCGGCTGTTTTAGCCGATGGCGTGACTGTCATCGAAGGAGCAGCGTGCGAACCCGAGGTGGTGGACCTGGCAAATTTCCTCAACAAAATGGGCGCAAAGATCGCAGGTGCCGGCACGGACCGGATCGTCATCGAAGGCGTGCGCGAGTTGCACGGCGCGGAACACCGCGTAATTCCGGACCGAATTGAAGCAGGCACGTTTCTGGTAGCAGGCGCGATCGCGGGAGACGGAGTGACCGTAAAACGCGTCGATCCCGAACATGTGTGTGCGGTTACTGATGCGCTCGCAAAGTGCGGCTACGCCGTGGACATCGCAGGAGATTCCATTTCCGTTCTGCCTAACGGCGATGCCAGCGCGTTGGAAATCGTGACGGAACCGTATCCTGGTTTCCCGACAGACATGCAGGCGCAAATGTGCGCGTTACTTTCGACGAACAGAGGAACGAGTTCAGTTACTGAAAACATTTTCCCGCAGCGTTATATGCACGTGGCTGAGCTAAAACGCATGGGAGCCGAGCTCCGATTGGAAGGCGCCACTGCGGTGATTGAAGGAGTGGATAGCCTTCTTGGCGCACCGGTCATGGCAAGTGATCTGCGCGCGTCTGCTGCGCTGGTGCTGGCGGGACTAAAAGCAGACGGCGTCACGGAAGTCAGCCGCGTGTATCACATCGACCGCGGTTACGAACATCTTGACGAAAAACTGCAGGAACTCGGCGCGCACATCGAACGGGTGAAATCAGAGTAGCCGCGTATTTTCTTCTGCCTCTTCTACTGGCGAGCAGCGTGTCCTTGAGCGAAAGGTTGCACATGGATCCACAACCTCCGCCGACTCCATCCACTTCCTCTGATGTTCGAACGTGGTGCGTCTTGTGTCACGCCAGCGCATTGCTCGGATTATTTTTTCACTTTCTGGGTCACATTCTAGGTCCGCTTGCCGTATGGCTGATAAAACGCGGCGACTCGCCTGAAATAGATGCACACGGAAAGGAATCGTTGAATTTTCAGGTCTCGATGCTGATTTACGACGCGATCGCCGCGATTCTCTGCATCTTCCTGATCGGAATTCCAATCTTAATAGCGCTCTGGGTGCTGAACACCGTACTGGTCATCATTGCATCGGTTAAGGCCAGCGAAGGAAAATTTTATCAGTATCCCTTCACGATCCGACTGATCAAGTGACGGCGTTGCTAGCGCTACCGCCGTCTCACTGCAGCCAATCGCCGCAACGTTTCTAAATTTATCACGTCCTCCGCGAGGTCTTTTCCTTTTGGCGTTTCCAGCACTTTCGGGATTTTGCTGAATCTCGGGCTTCGCATGATGAAGCGGAAAGCGTCCAGACCGATCCGGCCTTTGCCAATATGCTCGTGTCGATCTACTCGCGAACCCAGACTAGTCTTCGAATCGTTTACATGAATCGCAACGAGACGATTGCGACCGATGACGCGATCGAATTTATGAAATGTTGTCCTCACTCCTGATTCGCTGCCGATCTCGTAACCCGCGGCGAAAAGATGCGCAGTGTCGAGGCACACGCCCAATCGTTCCGGCTCGCGCACGTTCGCGATGATGTGCGCGAGATGCTCGAATAGATGACCGATGGACGAGCCCTGGCCGGCTGTAATCTCGAGTGCGATTTTCGTTTTCACTTCTGGAATTTCCCAAAACACCTCATCGACTGAATCAGCGATTTTTTTCAAACCGGCTTCTTCGCCAGCGCCGAGGTGCGCACCCGGATGCAATACCAAAAACGGGAGTTCAAGTTGATCTGCCCGGACCAGTTCTTCAGCGAGCGCGCGAATGGAATTGGCGTGAAATTGCGGGTTGGTCGCAGCGAGATTGATGAGGTAATTGGCGTGCCCGAACACCGACAACAATTCACCGCGCTGGACGTGATCGAGAAAAGCGCGGATTTCCTCGCGGGTCAGCGGTCGGGCAAACCACTGCATGTTATTTTTCACGAAGATTTGCATCGCGGTGCAGCGGATCGATCGCGCGCGCTCGATGGCCATGCTCACCCCGCCGCGGATCGACATGTGCGCACCGAGGACAATTTGCGAATCGCGATTTCCGATTTGCGATTTCCTCTCAGCCCGCGCCATTGCTCTATCGAAAATCGCAAATCCAAGATCTAAAATCTCTTTGGATGCCAATCGGGTTTCTTGAGGCTCCCTTCGCCGGCATATTCGAAAAGTTTGTACATCGGCATGAGCACTATGCCAGGCCCTTTCATGTCCAGCCGCAGATTGAAATTGAGTTTGTTATCGAGAAAATGAATATCGCCGTTGCCGAGCATACTGAAGAGAGAGCCAGCGGCCTCGAAATCCTCGGTGTGAATGATGCCGTTCTCGACGGTGAATTTGGCGTTTGCTTTGTGGGCGATGCTGTATCCACTGCCAGGCACAATGTGGTTCAAAATTTCTGAAAGCGGTCCAAAAATCGGTATGGCGAAAACGTCGCCATTGCTTACTTCAACTTTTCCGCTGCCGCGCATCGTCCGCCAATCGTTGCCCAGACCGCTGAACTCATAGGTGCCGCGTAACAGGCCCTGCGCAGTCTTATAGTTGAAGTACAAGTCAGTGAGGCGCGGAAATTTGATCTCGCCTATCGATAAATTTGCGCGGTAACGCGGATCGTTTCGTGCCAGCGAGATGTCAGCATTCCCGCGCAGCGTGCCGGCGAGAAGATCCGCCCGAACATCGCTAATTTGCAGGCGTTCGTTCGTGAAAAGCAATCGTGCCGATACACGATCGAATGGCAGCGTTTTGCCAAGAAACACATAGTCCATTCCACTTCCGCCATCAACCTTGATCTCCAGCCGCGTGTTTTTGCCTCCTCGAAACTGGTAAACGCCGTTAGCGACAACATTCGGCGGACGCCGGAATTTGTAAGGAACAACAGTTTTCGAAGTCTTTGGGTCGATCCAGAAAATTACTTCAGCTGGATACAATGAGCTGCGGATGTTCGAGATCCGTACCTCATGTTTTTTGAAATCGTATGTGAAACTGCCCGACCCACTGCCTTCGTCTCTCGTGACATGAATATCTTCGCAAGTGACTGCGCCTTCTGCGAAAT
>QHQV01000207.1 GCA_003219945.1 Verrucomicrobiota bacterium
GGATCGTCTGGAGCGGCGGCGAGCATTTTATACCACGGTCCCAAGGTTCGCATAATGTCGAACCACAGATTTGGCAGGCGCTCAAATCTTAGCAGCGATGGATTGGCTTTTTGCACAACCCACGCTTTCTGCTTCACCTCGCTTTCGAGTTGGCCGGCTCCCCAGCCTGCGTAGCCGATAAAAGCGCAAACCGTAAGCAAATTGTTATGGCCGTGTGCATCGCTCGCTCCGTCGAAGGCGATATTGTGATTGAGTTTCAGACCTGCGCCCTTTTGCCATTCAAACGCCGCAAACATCAGTTGGTTTTTGCCGACAGGACCGCCCAAAAACACCGGCACATCGGCGCACCCGGCCGGCGGCGCACCCGAGACCAGTTCGGCCACCGGCCGGCCAAGCGGGCGATTGATTATTACACCAAGCGCGCCCTCGTTAGGCTCATACTCCGAAACAAAAAGCACCGCGCGCCGAAAGTTCGGGTCACTCATGTTCGGATGGGCGACCAGCAATGAACCGGCCAAATTGCGCAACACCCACTCATCGCCCAGATCACGCATCCAAAACTAGAACCCGCGACGCGCGCTTGCGCAACCTCCTCGATCGCGCTGGCATTCGACCTCATGTTCAGTCTGTCGTGCCGTCATTCACTATGGATCTTGCAACGGCAGAACTTTGCGAAAATTTTTCGAGAATTTTGTTTGAAAATTTTGTTGCCAGCGAGCGAAACCTCGCTTAGAGGCTTCGAAGTTTTCTACGATTGTTCTGGGGGGAACAGCCGCCCTTCACGCCTCTCGGGCGTGGGGGGCGGTAATTTTTTGGGGCTGAACCTTCGCCGCTTTCTTCTTGCTCGTGATCTGCTCTTGCTCGATTGCGTGTGAACAGAACGCTCAACGCCGAACCTCCAATGTCGAAGTCTGCAAACCCGCATCGTGTAGCGTGGCCAATCGCGTTGGCTCTGATCGCGCTTATTTCCGCGATAGTCGTCGTCGTCATCTCTTTGCGCTTGGAGAGTTGGCCGGCGCGTACAGCGCGGCAAAGCACGGCGGAGCTGGAAAGGCTTGGCAAAAATTTGCGCTCCGCGTTCATCGACATCGCGCATTTGCAACCACGAATCACGATCAATGACCGAGTTTACATGGAACAGACGACGCCGGTAAGCGAACTGGTCGTCCTGTCACGCCGCATCGAAGTAGAACACGAATTGTTCCATACATGGGTGGGCAGCTCCAAACGCGTGAAGCTGCATGGCACATATATTGCCAAAGCCGGGTTCGATCTGCGGAAAGGCCTCTCGATCGATATTCGTCCGGATCAAATCATGGTCCAGTTGCCGCACGCGCAGATTCTCGGCGTTGAGCAGCAACAAGTGGACGTGCTCGCATTTGAAAACGGGTTGTGGAACCGAATTTCCGGGCAGGACGTTCAAAGCGAATTGTCAGCGCTGCCTGAGCTGGCTTGGAAGAAAGCAGCAGAAAGCGGGCTGCCCGCCGAAGCCCAAGAAGTTTTGCAGCAACAACTCGAACAACGCATTCGCACGGCGCAGCCACTGCGTTTGATCTTCAACGACGAGAAGAAAAGTGAATAGTGGTCAATCAACTGTGATCAGTATCTGAGTAACACATGCAGGTGTAATTACCGATTATCGCTCCTCCGTTCACGGATCACCTCTTGGTCTCACAGAAATGCCGCTTAAGAATCGAATGTTCCTCATTATTCTGGTGATCCTCGCCGTGGCACTCGCCGCTGTCCTGCTTGCGCCAATTGCGGTTTCCAATGGGGTTCGCCTCTGGGTCTGGTGGTTCGCCCGACAGGAGGGCTTCTTCGCGAGCATCGACAGAGTCGAAGCGCCTTTTCTGCGTCCCTTTGTCGTCGTGAGATTCACCTCAAAAGCCTCCGTGACGACGCAGTTCGCATTGACGTCACGGTGATTGACGCGCGGGTTGTTTTGAATCTAAAGCACATCTTTCTGCACCTGAGCGGCCGCGACATCCGAAATATTTCCGTTCGAGAACTCCATGCCGAGCTGCACCGCACGAATCCAAACGTGCGAGTACTAAGCGAACATGGCTGGGCGACGCTCCATCGATTGCTGCCGGAAACCTTAAGTATCGCCAAGCTGGAGACGCGGGTCGAGACCGGTCCGAGTTTGATTTTGCTGCGAAACGCTTCGCTATCTGCAAGCGAGACGGAACCCGGCCGGTTCACCGCTGCCGAGCTCATGATTACCTCGCCATGGGTGCGCCAAACGTTTTCGCAGCTGCGCGGCGCAACCCACTGGGAAGGCAATCGGTTGACGCTCGCCGGACTGACTTTGACACACGGCCTCGACTTGCAGGCAGCCACAGTCGATTTTGCGCGGCTGGGAAACCGGCGCATGGGATTGCAGTTCGACATCGACGCCTTCGGCGGCAAACTCCGGGCGAATATTTCGCATGAATGGCATTCGCGACATTCTAACTGGAAGATTGCAGGTGGCGCCGCTGACCTTTTGCTGGCGCAAATCTCAGATGCGCTTGGGTTCGCCGACCCCGTCAACGGTTTGCTACATGCCAGCAACTTCACATTTCGCGGTAACCTGACCGAGCCGGACCGAGCAACCGCGTCGCTATGGGGTGAATTAACCGGGCTCACCTGGCGCGATCGCACAGCAGAAGCGCTCATGCTTGGCGCCGCACTTTACAACCGGAAGATTGAGCTCCAGCAACTTTACATCAGGCAAAAAAGCAACCAGTTCACCTTGAGCGGCGAAGCTGCGCTACCCGCGAGTTCGTCCGGGTGGCTCAGGCCGGATTTTCGCGGGAATATTTCGGCATCGATCAATCAGCTCGGCGAATTTCTTGCCCTTTTCGGTGCACACCCAGCTGATTTCGCCGGGAAAATCAGCATCCAAGGATCGATGGATACCCACGGCCGGAATTTCGGCGGCAACGTCACGATCGAGGGCGCCTCACTAACTTTTTTCAAACACGACATTGATAGTTTTAGTGCAAAATTGACTTTGAAACCGAGCGAGCTGCAGATCGAACGCTTCGATTTGGCTCGCAAAAACGATTCTCTCTCGGGCGAGGGCAAGATCGATCTTTCGCCGGAACATAACTATTCAGGGACGCTCGACGCCTGGACGAACGATCTGCGTGATTACGTTCCGATCGTTCGGGGGACACGACGACAAAAGACAGGCCCGGTTCCGGTAGAAATTCAAGCAACAATCGACTCGAGTCAGTGGGATGTGCGCGGCGCGATTCACTTCCCCAAATCAAGCCCACTGAGTTTCACCGCGAGTTTTCCGCTACCCATCGGGATCACTTGGAACGCGTTTCAAATGTCCCCTCTCAAAATTTCGCTGGATTTCCCGGCACTCTTCTTAGCGGCCGCACCGCAATTTTTCGATTCAAACATTCTGGAAGAGGGCATTTTGAGTGGAAAAATCTCTCTTTCCGAAACGTTGGAGCAGCCCCGCATCGTTGGTGAAGTGCAGCTCGTAAACGGAAAGCTGGCCAGCAGCGAGTCTTTCTTAAACGTCATCGGAGGCAGTACCTTGGCCATTTTTGATGGCAATCACGCTTCCCTCGAGTTTCTGAATCTCGAGACGAAAGATGTAGACCTCGCCCTTCGTGGAGAAATTGATTTTGAAAATACGAAAGAAGTTGTATTTAGGATCGCCGGATCGGCACCTATTTTCGATTTAATGTCGCGTCGCGTTGACTGCGTGAACAAAATTGAAATCGCGCCGGTGCCACCGCCATTCGCTCCTGGCGGGACCGAGCTGGAGTTTCGCGGTCCTCTTCTTGGATCTGGCTGGAGCGTCAGTTTGAAAGAAGAGATCGGTAGCCAGTTTTCCATTGTTTCCACGCCCGACGGTGCCGAGCGCGTTTTTCCGCTTTGCTTTGGGACTGGCCCGGAGGAAAAAACATTGTTACTGGGCGCTGTCCCGCGGGCTGAAGTTGCCCCAAACGTAGATCAAGAAAAACGAGAGAAGCGGCGATAGCTTAGCTACTGTTGTTGCTCGGTTACAAGCCAGCGGGAAAGCTTCTCCGCCAAATTCGGTGTAAGATTTACGCTAAACTCACTGCCGGCATCGACCCGCAACGGATTGCCGTTACCGCGATCAAACAGTAGCTGGACCGGATGACGTCCGGGTGAGCTGACCAGA
>QHQV01000208.1 GCA_003219945.1 Verrucomicrobiota bacterium
AAATACATGACGGAGCAGGACGCAACCCAGGCAGGATACAAACCCGCGCCCAAGACCCGCTGAGAACGCAACCCCTGGTTGCGTAACATTTAGCGTTTTTTGAAGTGGGTCCACGTGCTGGTACGTCTCATCTGGCGAGGATGGGATCGAGCCAATCAAATGTCTTCGGAAAAATACTTCGCGCGCGCCTGCCTCGCAGTGCTCGCCAGCGCCTTGAGTTGCTCTAAAGAGCACATATTCTTTTGAGCATCGTAAGGCGTTGAACAAATGCTTGCCGCCACCGCGCCGCCTATCGTTTTCTGCCTCAGCCACAAATGTGGGACACTGAATGTTTTCCGCTACATCGGCGAGCGATTACGCGCTGAAACATCTTAAGATATCCCCATGGCGTGGTCGCCCCGTGCACCCACATGCCGCGTCCAAGAATAAATCGTTGGGTCGAATTCTCTTGCAGTTTATTGAAAAAGAGTTCGAGGATTGCAACATCATCTTTCGCCAATGCGCTCGCGATCTCGGGCGGAAACATTTTGTTACTGAGCGCTGCTGGGTCGAACAAAGCAGCGTCGGCAATACAAGCAGCAAACCGATGCTCGAACGCTGCCGCGCGCGGCGCGAGATATCCGCCAAAGCTACCGCCGTACAGCGCAATGCGAGTAGAATCCACATCTGGCCGTGTGAGCAAATAATCAACCACCGGCGTAAACGACGTTTTCCCAATCCGCTCGCATTGGCAATTTTTGCATAACAAGCGCACCGCCTTGCCCGGGACCGTCAAAGATCAGGACATTGTAGCCGCGCTTCAACGCCCCGCCGGCAACGCTGAAGAATAGCTCTTCACACGTGCCATCGTAACCACCCGTACATAACAATGTTTTACGCGGCGTGTTACTCGCATCCGGTTTGATGAAATAACCCGGCAGAGTTGTATTCCCGTACGGAATCTTGAGAACCTCGATGGGCTGCTCGAACAACGGGGGAGCTTTCTAAAACTAATCGGTTTGCTTCTCGTACGCCTCGATCACCCGCGGATCAACGGGCAGCGCAAACATGAAAATGTACGCGGCACGATAATAGTTCGATGCGCGCAGGAACGCGTTGCGGGCGCTGACCCGATGCCGGCGTCGTTCGATTTGAAGGCCAAGCCGTACAGGCGATCGGCATAAGACGACCATGCATTGTACCAGCTTGCCGCGTCGCCCGGCCTGATCTGTGCCGGAATCGCCCAAGCTTCGCCGATCTGTGCGCCCAGCGGCGCGTCATCGAGCGCGCGCAGAAATTGTCCGTCGTACTCAGGATCGTCGAAGTAGATTTTCATATAAGTCGTCCTTAATGATATCAATGCTTTACAAGCCGTACTTCGCCCCGACGCGAATTTTCCTCCGGAAATTCGTTCGAAGCCGGCGACGGCATCTATCAAGCGTAACGAACCCGCAAAGCGAGTTACGCGATGGGTTTCGCATCCGATGGTAGTCCGGCCCACGCGTGGGCAGAATTGCGATCGAATCTATACATTCAACATTGTGGCGATCAGCCGCCGTGCAGCAACTGCATCCAACGGCTTAGTTCCACCCATTTCTCCCTGCTTCTCCCCTCGTGCTTTACTCCGGCAAATCATAAGACCGCAAGCGCTTCTATGGAATCGGAGCAAAATTGGCATGGCTAATCCACTGCCAGCCTCCCGCTCCTTTCTTCCACACACTTAAACGGTAAGCCGGCTTGGGAGGCAATTGCTTGCCGTCGATCGTTTGTGCGACAGTCATCGTGAACGTGACTACGATGTTGTCGCCGATCACCGTCGATTTGAAGCTGCTTAGGGTAAAATCGCTGAGGTTCATCTTTTTCAGAAGCGCGATTTCAGCCACTCGATCTCGCGGCCCATCTGGATGAACGGACTGAAATCCATTGGCGATTCTGCTTTCAACAGCGGTCCAATTCTTTGCTTTAATATCAGCCGCCATCTGTCTTTCCAGCTGTTCGCCTTCAGGTGCTCCTGCTGCGGCAGACCTCTCCTCAGCACGGAGCCAAAAGCCTGACAACATGAAACAAAAAACAACAGCTAAAACATGAGCCTTGAAAGAGAACGAATTTTTTGACACCACGCGGCTCGTAACGAAGTCATTACTGGTCGGTTTCATCGAGACAGGATGCTATCGGAACGTAGAAGAGAGTCAAAGAACCTCTTGGAATTGAAGCGGCGATTCGCGCTTGCGGCAATGGTGCTTTAACGAGCAGGTGAGATTCTTTCGAAAACTCGACCCGCTGAACCGGCTTTGTCCTCAGAGAACCGGGAGTAAGCTCTCGACCTACTCAATCTCCGCAGTGATCTCACCGTTGACGTCCTTCAACGTGACTCTGTCAACGCCCGCAAGTTTCACCTTATCGAAGGTTACCGAGAGTCCTTCGTCGTCCACCAGGTTGAAATCCCAGGTTTCCGATTTTGCGTCATTTTTGAAGCGCACCTGGATCTTTCCCCCAGCAGCTAGCACTTTTCCGTCGAGAAGGATATTTGCGTCCCAATCCTTGTTGCTAGAATCGGTGATATAGAGACCTTCAAAGCTTCGGCCTGTCTGGTTCACCAGCGTGAAGTCGAGATCGGACGCAAATGCGATTGCGACGCTGAGTAGGAGCACGAAGAGAAACAAACGGAGTTTCATGACTGTGAATTACTTCTTGTTTTTCTTCACCTTGTGAGAGGTGGTCTTTTTGTAAACCGTGTGACCGTGTTGGTCCTTCACCTTCGTAGTCTTGAACACCTTGTTGCCTTTTCTCTTCTTGCTTGT
>QHQV01000269.1 GCA_003219945.1 Verrucomicrobiota bacterium
ATTGTAGAGTCCGGGGTCGTCGGCGGCAAATGCGACTGGGTAACGCATGCCTCTCGCCTGTTGGCTTCGCGGGGCGTCGCGTCGAAACGAACTTCTCTTGAAGCTCAGTTCTTCGAGAGCAGTCACCGCTTTCAGAAAGTTCGCGATCGCGAGGACGCGCTCGCCAGCACGCGTGAGGCGTGCACTACCCGGAAATGCGAATATGGGTCGTTGCGTGACATTAACCGCCGACGAACCATATTTCCTCCGTGCAAAGATTGGACCTCCTCAGCGTCGCGCTCGGTCTCGCGGCGCTCGCAGGCGTTAATCTTTACCTGACTGTTTTTGCTACTGGCCTTGCAATCCATTTTCACTGGATCACTCTCGCGCCGCAGTATCAGTCGCTCGCAGTTCTCGGCAACTCGTGGATCATCAGCATCGCCGGTGTTCTCTACTTGCTCGAATTTTTCGCGGATAAAATTCCCTGGGTGGATTCAATCTGGGATGCCGTTCATACCGTGATTCGTCCGATCGGCGGCGCGTTGCTTGCGATTCAGGTGCTCGGTCACCCCAGTCCCGCGTTTACGGTCATCGTTGCGTTGTTGGCGGGAGGCACGAGCCTTATTGCGCACACGGCGAAAGCAGCGACGCGGCTCGCCAGCAATACATCGCCGGAACCGGTTACAAACATAGGACTAAGTTTTGCCGAAGACGCTGCGGTACTGGGTGGCCTGACTCTTGTGAATCTCAGTCCCGTGCTCGCCTTGATAATCTTTCTAATCGCCATCGGCGTCTTCTTCTATTTTGCGCGAAGAGTGTTGCGTTCGATTAAAGGAAAGATCGGGGTGCCCCGAAAGAAATTGGAAGAACCGGCAGATCGCAACGTGCCGGTGCGTGACTGAATGTCGGCCCGTTAGGCATTATCTTGCTTGCTGTCGTTGCGCTGCCAGGTATAACGCAATTACGTACGGAGGAAAATCGAATGTCCGTTTATGTCATCGCACAAGGTAAGATCGAGGATCGTGGCTTGCTTGATCAGTATGTGGCAAAGGTTATTCCCACTATCGAGTCTTATCAGGGCCGAGTTGTCGCCTTCGATGAACAACCGAAAGTGATAGAGGGGGCTATTGAGCACCCGCGTACCGTGCTTCTCGAATTCCCGTCAATGATGTCGTTCCACGCGTGGTATGACTCACCGGAGTACCAAGAAATTCTGCCTCTGCGACTGAAGTCGGTACGAGGCACGCTTATCGTTGCACAAGGTTTCACACCATCTTGACAGGTTTATGAGACACTTGGTTGTCGTATTTTTGCTGCTCACTGCTGGATCGATCTGTTACGCGACCTCGAACGTCACGTTCAGAGGTAATGGCTACGATATATCGGTCTTCTTGAGTGACGAAGATTGTAAGGTCGTTGGCTTGAACGTCAGCGGCGACAATCCAAACATTATTTCTGTTGGTGCCAACGAACTTACGGCATTCAGTAAGGCTGAGTCCGACTGTAAAAAGAAAACAATCCATCTCGTGGTGCCCGCGACGAAATCGCATCCCCATTTCGAATTGAAAAGCACCAGCAAGAAGGGTCACGTGACCCTCGGCGAGAACAAAGTGAGCGTATCAGCTGATTGGCAGACGTAGACCGCCGTAAACGAGTTGCAGGAGCGGCTGAGCCTGATCTCGAGTAGAACTGAACTATGCCTTGGATTCTTAGGTTTGCGATCGGGTCGCTTTTCGTCTTTGTCATGGGCGCGGTGATGATTGCTTGGGCCTGCATGTCCAGGGCGGAAAGCGCTCGGCCGGTTCGCATGGGGTTCCGTAACCGCCGGGCCGAACTGATAGAGGCCGCTCCCTTGGCTATGCTGAGCGCTGTGATTCACCAAGGCTGGCACAGATTTTCTCTCGCGCTCACGAGTGCGTCGGTCTTCCTATTTCTAGTACTCCTCATCTTTGCTAAGTTCGCGTGATGAAACGTTCAACCCTTTAGCTCCTCAACTCTTCTAAATGGCGCTGTCGGTAATCATCGTTTTGTATGTGTGCGTAGGAATTCTGGCAGCAGCGGGATCCATCTTCATTGCGCAGCAATTATTCTCCGCAAAAGCAGAGCAGATCTTTTTTGCCCTCTTTCTGGTTGCTATTGCGGCATTTTATCTGGCGTTCACCGCCTATTTTGGAGATCAACGAGCGTGGCGACTTGAAACCGGAGCGGTGATTGTGTTCGGCGTGTTCGGTATTCTCGGTATCAGGTTGCCGGGTTTGCTCATCATTGGCTATTGCCTGCACGGCATTTGGGACGTTATTCATGAGATTCACGCTCATCGCGGAATCAGCCCATTCGGCGCACAGAAAATGACCGAGCTCCCGTTGGCGTACGGCGCTTTTTGCGCAGCTTTCGACTGGTGCGTGGCCGGTTATTTTTACACTCGGCGGCGCGAGTGGAATGCGGCCTGGAAGGCGCATGCCCGGCTGCTGATGAACCCACGTTAGCCGCTGTAGAGTTATGACTCGGTTGGCGGTCATAAACTTGTTGACGTTGCTCCTGCCCCAATTGGCCTCTGCCAAGCTTCTCCCATCAGTGAAGGTGGACCCTGTGCTTTACGAAGTTATCCGCTATGTCGCGCCGAATGATGATGGCCGCCGCGGCTATATCGTGGCGTGGAATGTCGGGACCAACAAAAAGCTGTGGGAATTGACAGCCTTTATTAATCGTATCGATCCAAACCTCAAGGAAGACGTTCAATGGAAATTCAAAGGCGTTAAACAATTCAGGATGGCAGGCTTATGGTTACATCCGACGTGGAAAGACCTATCAGGTCGATGTAAACACAAAAGCGATCACGCAATCTGATCCAAAATAGTCCCCATCGCCGGGAGCGATTCGCGACGTACCCGACACACTTAAAAAGGGCCCTAACGAGCGGGTCAGCTGGAAAAAAGTATGATCGCTCCGTTCAGATGAACCCGTCGTATCTGGAAGGAGATTTTAATGGTGACGGCAACACGGACGTAGCGGTTTCGATCAAAGAACGCGCGAGCGGGAAGCTCGGGATTGCCATCGTTCGTGGCGCGACCGGAAAGGTGCCAATTCTCGGCGCGGCATTGGCATTGGTAACGGTGGCGATGATTTCGAATGGATGGATTCCTGGCAGGTTTACTCCAAGACGCCTGCCGCCCACGCCGTAGTTTGAAATCAGCGTTCCACGTTTGCGCGGCGACGCGCTTCTGGTTGAGAAGAGCGAAGCCGCCAGCGCATTGATCTATTGGAATGGCAAACGGTATGTCTGGTCCCAGCAGGGTGACTAGCCGCGAGCTGTGTGCGATCCGCACGAGGTTAGCGCGTAATTAAAACGTATCCCCTGCCCTGCTGGTGGTGTTCTCGCTCATTTAATTGCAATTGAGAAAGAGCAGCAGCGGTAAGGTCGCGCATTAGAACCGCCGCTTTTTCTTTCGAAGCAACGAGCGCGTCCAGACTTTCGGTATTCCATTCTGTGACGGCATCAGCTGGCTCAACGAAATGCGTCTTTCGAAGATAGAGAAGCAGCCCTTCATCTTTTGCAGATACGATCTCGTAACGCCAGTGACGCACTTCCGCTTCATGCCGCACATTTCTTCCAAAAATGGCGAGCGCGTTGCGATGATCGCGATAGCCGGTGATCACCTTCCAACCTGTGTAGCCGCCAGTGAAGAGGATCGCTAAAAGCAGCGCACCGGTGCTCCATCGATAGATAGGCGTCAGTGTATCTTTTGTAACCACCGGCCTATGGCCAGTCTCTGCCGATCCAACACTTCTGGAAGGATAGTCCATAGGACCGTGGCTACAGGAATTGCGCGGCGCGACCTGCGCCGCCAGCAGCAAACAGAGCGGTGGAATCACAGGGAAAATTCTATCGACACGCTTTGATGGGATCAGCGACATCACGATGAGTCCACCAATGCTCCAGCAAAGCAGCCAGAAAGTTTCCGGAAACATTTCGCGAAACACGGAGCGCAACCGCCAGTTTCGCAATCGAAGACCAAAGAACGCGATCACGACCATCAGCACACTCCACGGCGCGAATTTGTGCAATAGGTGCGGCAAATAAAAAAGGAGCGGCTGCGGCCGATGAATTGTTTCACCAAAACGGCCGACGAATTCGCGCATTACAACTTCCTTGTGAAATCCTGGATGAAACCGAATGCCGCCGGCTACCCAGACGAGAAAAATCGCAAGTGAGGCAACCCACGGCCACCAACCACCGGGCCAGGCGCTACTGCGGTTCGTTTGCGGCGCGCCCGGCGGGCGCGCCCTAGCACGGCGTAGTTGGAACAATGCAATGCCCGGCAGCAGAAAGGCGTAAACGATCGGACCTTTGATCAGCATCGCTGCCGTGAGCAGAACAAACATATAAATTTGATCGCGCAGTTCCCATTCGTCTCCGCAGCGGATTTTTTTCCAGATCAGCAGGCCGATCAGAAAAATCGCGAGCGCCAGCGGCATGTCGGTGCGCACAAGCGTGGCCAGCCGCGGGCTCACCAGATTCAGTCCAAACGCGCTGAGTGCAATTATCGCGGCGACTGTTCCATACGCGTCGTTTGCAGCGCGGAATAACACGATCGCGAGCGCGAGCGCCGCGACAAGCGACGGCAACCGCCATGCAATTTCCCATGATCGCGTCACCGTGAAAAACGCAGCTGAGATCCAGCCGACCAACGGCGGCTTTGTCGCGACTCCTTCGTGCGGCGTGTGCTGATAGAGCCAATGGCCGTCGAGTTGCCACGGCAAATTGGCGATCGCGAACAAAACGGCAACCAGTGCCGCGACAACCCAGAGCGTGCGGCGGTCTTCGAGCAGACCTCTGGTCATGTCGAGCGAAGTCGCCTGTCGAGCCGTAGCTTCATGCGAAGGCTGAAGACATCCCGCGAAGTTCTCTCGGTTATGCCACGGGATCCCTCGACTCCACTCGGGATGACAATCATATGGATTCAATCACGCCAAAGCACGGCGCGCACGGGTGCGCCATCGGCACCCGCGATTTTCAGAGGCAGCGCTGCAAAGTTGTAAATGCCGGTAGCGACGTCGCTGAGATCAAGTGATTCAATGATGGCGATTCCGGCACGGGCAAGCGCGTGGTGATTCTGCAACGATTTGGAATCGAGTTCGTCCATTGACGGCAAATCCACGCCGAGCAATTTCACGCCGTTCTTTTGCAACCACGCCGGAACATCAGCCGCGATCACTGGGATTCGATTTGGAAAAACTGTCGAGTTGCTCCATCTGCCGGTCTTTACGAGAAGCCGCGACGTTGCGGCGATCTCTTCGGCGTGCGGACGGAGATCCTCGCGGGTGATCAAGTGTTTCTCCGTCGATTGAAAAAAAGTTTCCGAGAGATCGACTACGGTTGCGCGGCCCAGATAAATCTCGAGCGACGCTTTCTCGATCGGCGCCCCATTCACCTCGAAATGAAATCGAGCGTCGGCGTGCGTTCCGTTGTGAACGCTCATCCCGATCGCGCCGAGATTTACGCTGGCGCCTTTTGCGATTTCGTTCGTAACACGATAACGGAACGGTTCGTCACCGGGCCATTCGGCGAAGTCATTCGATAACGTTCGTGAGATGTCCCAAATCTTCATCGTGTACTCCAAGGGGCGGCGGTCTCGACACCGCCCGGGCGACCTGGAGATCGCCCTTCCTTGAGTTCTTCAAGAATTGCTTGCGCAGATCTTTCGCTCGCGCCGGTGCCGCCGAGCTTGCTGATGATCGCATCAAAATCCGAAATCATTCGATCACGCGCGAGTGAATCTTCCATCAGCAACCGGACAGCTTTTACGATGGCGTCTGGCTTTGCCTCGTGCTGGATAAACTCCGGAACGATTTCTTTGGCTGCAAGCAAATTAGGCATGCCGAGAAAATCTACATTCACGACGAGGCGCGCTGCCATGTACGTCGGCCAAGCAACTTTGTAAATCAGCACGAACGGCATTCCAAAATAGGCAGCCTCAAGCGTGGCAGTTCCAGAGGCGACGATCCCGACGAAGGCGTGTTGCATCATGGCCGCGGTCTGGCCGACTGCGATTTCAATCGGGTATGGAAGCGGGCCTTTGGGACCCCTCACCCTCTCCTCTCCCCTCGACAAGGGGAGAGGTGTCTGGTGCGACGACTCGTTAGGTGCAACTTGCATTTTCGCCTTTCCCTTCGATGAGGCAGACGTCTGGTGCAACGATTCATTCGGTTCTGTTTCGACTTTCGCCTCTCCCCTGCCTGAGGGGAGAGGATCAAGGTGAGGGGCAACCATTTTGCGCATCTGGTCAGCGAGTTGCTCGGATGCGGCTGCGACTTGGAAGCGCAAGGTGGGGTTGAGTTGCAACAGTCGGCGCGCGGCTTCGATCATCACCGGAAAGATCTTTCGTACTTCGCGCGAACGACTGCCCGGGAAAAGTCCGATCAGATTTTGATCACGATGAGTCTCGCTCTTCTGCGCCTCAAGTCTTTCGATCATCGGATGACCGACGAACACGGCATGGAGCCCTGATGCGGCGTAAAGATCGGTCTCAAACGGAAAAATGCAGAGCACAAGATCGATGAAGCGCGCCATTTTTTTGATGCGTCCGCGGTTCCACGCCCAAACCTGCGGGCTGATGTAGTAAATTGTTTTCTGGATTTGCGATTGCCTTCGTAGAGCGCGCGCCAGTCGCAAATTGAAACCCGGATAATCGATCAAAACGACTGCGTCAGGCTTGCTTTCTTGAATCTCGCTGAGCGTCTGACGGAACTGCTCGCGAAAGTAACCGTACTTTCTCAGAACTTCCCATAAACCGAGAACGGCTGCATCACCGATCCAGTTCTTAAATTGCGCGCCGGCGATCTGCTGCATTTGCGGACCGCCCCGCCCGATAAATTTCAGCTCAGGATCCAACCTGCGCAGCGAGCGCATCAACGCTGCGCCGTGATTATCGGCACTCACTTCGCCGGCGACAAAATAGATGGTCATTCTTCTGTAGTGGCAGCTGTGCCGGCTGGCCGGTGGAATACCATGCAGGCGACACGCCTGCCTCTACAGTGACAGTTTGCCACGCGAGCCGTCTTATCCACTCGACGAGATTTGCTTCGTGATCTTAACCGCCAGCTCCAACGCCGCGGTCGCTTGAGAACCGGAAACACGCGGCTGGCGTCCGGTGCTTGCGCATTCAATGAATGACGTGAGCTGAAGATTGAGCGGTTCGCCGTGTTCGATCTCAGCCCTGTCACGCCAAATCTGTTTGCCGACGCGGCGATAGATCTCGCCGCTTTGATTTTGATAATCGAGCGAGAGATACGCATCTTCCTGAAATATTCTAATCTTGCGCATCCGCTCGGGGCTGATGCGGCTGGCGGTCACGTTTGCCACGCAACCGTCTTCAAAGTGGAGTCTCGCGTTTGCAATGTCTTCGCTCTGGCTGAGCACGGGCACGCCGACTGCGTCGATACTCCAAAGAGGCGAGCGGACGAAATTCAGAATGACTTCCAGATCGTGAATCATTAAATCGAGCACGACGCCGATATCAGCGCTGCGTTCGGTGTACGGCGAGAGTCGATGCGCTTCAATGAAGCGCGGATGCGTCAGGTGTTTTTCGAGCGCGCCCAGAACCGGGTTGAAGCGCTCGACGTGGCCGACTTGCAGGATGAGACCGTTAAGTGCAGCCAATTCCGCAAGCTCGGTAGCATGTGCAGTGTTGTCGGTAATCGGTTTCTCGATCAGCACATGTTTGCCTTGGGCCAGGAGAGCGCGTGCGACGTCGTAGTGAGTATTGGTGGGTGTTGCCACAGAAGCGGCGTCAATCATCCCGCTGAAATCATCGAGCGATTTGGCCGGTGCCGCCCCGAACTTGCTCGCAATTGTGCGGCTCCTGAACGGCTCGACGTCGTATACCGCGGTGAACTCAGCAGACGGTATTTCCGCGTAGAGCCGTGCATGATTGCTTCCGATATGCCCAACACCCACAACGCCAACGCGCAGCTTTTTCATCGGTCCCAACGCAGTCAACCCCTAAAGCTTTCTCGGGTCAACGCTCGAAACTCTTCGGGAGCAACTTACTTCTGTGGCCAGTTGGCGAGAAACCACTCGTGAGTTTGCTCGATGCCTTTTCGCAATGGGATCGTTGGCTGCCAGCCGAGCACGCGAATTCTGGTCACGTCTAAAAGCTTTCGCGGCGTGCCGTCCGGCTTCGTCTTGTCCCAAACGAGTTCGCCGTCGAAACCGACGACATCGCAGACTAACTTGGCCAGCTCGCGAATGGTGACGTCTTCGCCGGAGCCGATGTTAATGATTTCGGCAGAATCGTATTTTTCGAGTAACAAAAGGCAGGCGGCGGCAAGATCGTCCACGTGCAAAAATTCGCGACGAGATTCTCCGGTTCCCCACACGATCAGCTTGTTTTCATTCCGACTTTTCGCTTCGTGCGCTTTGCGCAGGAGCGCCGCGAGCACATGCGATGTTTCCAGATCGAAGTTGTCGTTAGGGCCGTAAAGATTTGTTGGCATAACCGAGATGAAGTTCGTGCCATACTCGCGCGTATACGCCTGGCAGAGTTTGATTCCAGCGATCTTGGCAATTGCGTATGGTTCATTCGTTGACTCCAATGGGCCAGTGAGCAGCGCGCTTTCGGGAATTGGTTGCGGCGCCAGCTTCGGATAAATGCAGGAGCTACCGAGGAAGAGCAGCTTGCGCACGCCAGTTTGGTACGCCGAGCGAATGACGTTGTTCTGGATGCGCAAATTATCGAGGAGAAATTCGACTGGGAAATCGTTGTTTGCCTTTATCCCGCCGACATTTGCCGCAGCCAGAATCACGATGTCAGGCCTTGCCTCGGCAAAGAACTTGGCAACCGCAGATTCGTCACTGAGATCGAGGTGCGATCGATCGCGCGTTAGCAGATTAGTGAAACGTTCAGCTTCGAGTCGCCGAACGAGTGCGCTCCCGACCATTCCGCGATGGCCGGCAATGAAAATTTTATCAGATTTCTTCAACTGCACCGTAGTCTCTAGTCAGAAATTGCCCGCGAGGCAAGATACCCACCACGGTGTTTGGTCTTGCTGAGAATAGCGCATCCATTTTGAATCCGAGAGAATGAGATTCATTCCATGGTTCGCCGCGATACGACTGGCTAGCGCCGCTTTCGTCCAAACATCGCCGGCGCCAAAGGGGCCGGTGGACCAACTGATTCCCTGGTTATTGGATGAAGACCAACAACTACGCGGCGTCGCGTTCAGCGAACTGATTTTCGATACCACCGGTAAAAAAGTACTGCCGTTTGAGGCGAACAACGCGGTGGATCAGCGTGTCGCGAAAGCGATCAGCGCCGCGTGCGATGAGACGATGAAGCGATTTAACGCGTCGGACAGCAAGATTCAAAACATCGATCGAATTAACGAAGTCAGCAGCCATTTCGAAGACACTCTACGGGAGCTGCTCAACGCCACTCGCGGTTTGCATTGCGATTTCCCGGTCACAGCCGAGGGCAAACTCCAACGTTCAGGGTATCCGGATCTGCGCATCACCGATCTGCAGAGCAAACGCGTGTTTTACTTGGACCCGAAGCTTTACGTCGCCGGCAGTCGTGACAGCAGTTTCCGCACGTTTTATTTCGAGCCGAAGAAGTCGACGAATAAAGTGCGCGATGACGCAGTGCATTTCGTGGTCGGATTCGAGCATGCTCCACGCGAAATTCGATCAGGTTCTTCGAACGCGCCGTGGAAATTCACGCGATGGGATCTTGTCGATTTTTCGCGATTTACCGTCAGACTGAAGGCCGAATTCCAGGGGAGTAACCGCGACATGTACCGCCCGGAGGCAATTGTCGCCTCAAGCGAAAAGTAGTCTGATTGGTGCGCTTGCTCGTGGCCGAGCTTCGGTCTCGATCACGACCATAAGCATGAGTAAGAGTTGCTGAGCACCTCGCAGGAAGTAATGGTATTATGCTCAATGATCTCCCATCCGAAGGAAACATTCCAATTCGACGCGATTGACGATGTCCTAAGCGACATCGCGAAAGGGCGCATGGTGATCGTGACCGACGATGCGGATCGCGAGAACGAAGGTGATCTGGTCATGGCGGCGGAAAAAGTGACGCCTGAAGCGGTCAATTTCATGGCGATGCACGGCCGAGGCTTGATTTGCGTGCCCATCTCGAATGAGCGCGCCGACCAGCTCGGCTTGCAACGCATGGTGGCGCAGAATCGAGAAAAACATAACACCGATTTCACCGTTTCAGTGGACGCGGCGCGAGGCGTGACGACCGGCATAAGCGCTTATGATCGCGCGACGACAATACTGGCCATCGCCAATCCGAAATCGGCACCGGAAGATTTGAACCAGCCGGGTCACATATTTCCGCTACGCGCAAAAGACGGCGGTGTGCTCCGGCGCGCCGGCCACACCGAGGCCGCTGTGGATCTGGCAGGAATGGCAGGTCTGCAAGCTGCGGGCGTGCTGTGCGAGATTTTGCACGACGACGGCAGCATGGCCCGTCTTCCGGAACTGATGGAGTTCCGCAACAAACACGGGCTGCGCATTTGCACGATCCAGAGTTTGATCGCTTTTCGACGCAAGAGCGAGAAATTGGTGGAGCTGGAGCAAATCGTAAAAATGCCGACTGACTACGGCGATTTCGATTTGCATTTGTATCGCTCGAAGCTCGATGGGCAGCACCATCTCGCGCTCGTGAAAGGTCGGATCGACAAGAACAAACCGACGCTGGTACGCGTGCATAGCCAATGTCTTACCGGCGACGTTTTCGCGTCACGCCGGTGCGATTGCGGAAATCAATTGCACGCGGCAATGCGGCAAATCGAGGAGGAAGGTCAAGGCGTTCTGGTTTACATGCGCCAAGAGGGCCGCGGTATCGGCTTGGCGGCAAAAATCCACGCTTACAAGTTGCAGGAGGAAGGACTCGATACGGTGGAGGCCAACGCGAAACTCGGGTACGCAACTGACCTGCGCGATTACGGCCTCGGCGCACAGATTCTTTTCGATTTGGGCGTGCGACAGTTCCGGTTCCTCACCAATAATCCAAAGAAAGTTGTCGGCCTGGAGGGCTACGGTTTGGAAATGATCGAGCAGGTGCCGATTCGGGCCGAAGCCAATCCGCACAACGAAAAATATCTCGAGACAAAAAAGACGAAGCTCGGGCACTTGCTGTGATTGCGGATTGCCGATCGCAGATCTGAACAACCGATGTCGAAATCGACACCGTCTCGTCCGCCAATCGCTAACGCCAAACGCACGTTCTATATCGTTGCGAGCCGGTTTAATGAGCAATACGTAGGTGGGCTGATAGATCACGTTTCGGAGGAGCTGCGCGAGCTTGCGCCACACGGTACGATTTTGATCCATCGCGTCCCTGGTTCGTTCGAGATTCCCGTGATCGCGCGCGAAGTTGCGATCCAAAACGAGGCCGACGCGATCATCGCGTGCGGGGTAATTCTGCAAGGCGAAACCGATCACGCACAAAACCTGAGTCGTTCCGTCACTGATGCTCTGCAGCGAATAGCCACAGAGCACGGCGTGCCGGTAATCAACGCTGTACTCAGTTTCGACAACGAAAATCAGGCGCGGGCACGATGTCTTGAAAATAAAATCAACCGCGGAACCGAAGCCGCGCGCGCAGCGGTGGAAATCGCGAACGTTTTGTCGCAAGTTCGTAGCATACAAGGAGCGGCGGTTTCCAAACCGCCGAGGGACAATGGGTAAACGACGGCGCGCTAGAGAAGCTGCGGTTCAATATCATTTCTGGCGGGATCTCCAGCGCGGCGAAGGGCCGGACAAGATCGATGAGTTCTGGGAATTTTGCCCCGCGCAACCGCGGGTGCGCGAATTCGCACAACCGCTGATCGAAGGAATGGTGGCGCATTTACCAGAGATCGACGAGCGCATTCGCCGTTACTGCGAGAACTACGAATTTCGCCGGATTTCAGCGGTCGATCGCAACGTTCTGCGGCTGGCGATTTACGAAATGCTTTATCGCGACGACATCCCGCCGGTAGTCTCTATCAACGAAGCGATCGAGCTGGCAAAGGCGTACGGGGGCGCGGATTCAGGCCGATTTGTGAACGGTATTCTCGATCGTATCCGAAAAGATTTGGATCGCCCCGCGCGTGAGCCGGTAAAAAAAGAATTGTAGCCGTCGCCCTGCGGGCGACGCTGTGCAGATGTGGTAACAGCTCCAGTGCTCACGCTTCCCACAGCGAAGCGGCTACAGCCCACAAATGAATTTTCTTGAATCACTCGCCCAGCAATTCGCCGGCAAACCAATTGACTGGGACGAGCTTGAAGAAACACTCATCCGCGCCGACCTCGGCGTGCCGATGACAATGCGCATCATCAAAACGCTTCAGGAACGCGAGGCGTGGGCTTTGCTGGGAATCGGCGACGTAATTAAAGCGGTGCGCGAAGAAATCGCGCGCATTTTGCCGCGCGACCCGTCGCCCATACGCCGGGCGAATGGGAAACCAATTGTGGTTGTGATTGTCGGCGTGAACGGAACCGGTAAAACAACATCGACGGCAAAACTCGCGCATAATCTCATGCATGCACGCCACTCGGTGATGCTCGCGGCCGCAGACACATTTCGCGCAGCGGCTATCGAACAACTCGACATCTGGGCAAAGAGACTCGGCGTTGAAATCGTTTGTGGACAACACGGCGCAGATCCTGCGGCGCTTTGTTACGAAGCGTATCAGGCAGCAGCAAAGCAGGAGATTGAGTTTTTGCTTTGCGACACTGCTGGCCGGCAACACACGAAAGCAAATCTGATGGCCGAACTGCAAAAGATAAAACGAACTCTGGGCAAATTCGATGCAGACACACCGCAAGAGACGTTGCTCGTCGTCGATGCTACGACCGGCAGCAACGCGCTAAGTCAGGCACGCGAGTTCCACAACGCGCTTGGACTCACTGGCCTGATCGTGACCAAACTCGATGGCAGCGGCAAAGGGGGCATTGTCGTGGCGATCCAGGATGAACTTGGAATTCCCACGCGTTTTGTCGGCACCGGCGAAAAGCTCGACGATTTCGCGCAGTTCGATCGGAAGACGTACCTCGAAAATTTGTTGTGATCGCAGAGGTGTTGCCATCCTGAGCGAAGTCGAAGGAGCCCGGTGAAGCCAGCATGAAAGCTTTGCCAGGGGAATGGAAAGCCTGGCCTCGCCCCGAAAGCATTCGGGGCTACGTTGCAGCCTCGACTTCGGTCGGAATGACGGAATAGTTCGGCGTCGTGGGCCAAATAATTAAAGAAGTAATCCCGTCGGAAGAAACTGTGCCTGCTGGAGTAGCCACGGGTCTGCGTGGTTTCATAGCAAAGTTTACTGTTCTTAAGGGGGCGCAACGCGAGTTGTGGCTCACATTCCTGATCAAGTTTCTCATTTACACGGCCTACTCAGTTACGAACAAAACAATGGTGCTATGGCTGTCGAAAGACCTCGGCTTCAGCGATCAAGCAGCAGGGGCGCTGGTCGGCTGGGTGTGGGCGCCGGCAATGACGATCTTTACTTTGCTTGCAGGATCCATCACCGACGCCGTCGGATTGCGCCGCACGTTTTTTCTTGGCGTCGCCATTTGCACAGTTGCTCGCAGCGTCATGGTCGTTACGACAATCCCATCGTTGGCGCTAGCTTGTGGGGTTCTTCCGCTGGCAGTCGGTGAAGCACTTGGCACGCCTGTGCTGCTGGCAGCAACGCGGCGCTACTCCACAGTCGCACAACGGTCGATCTCTTTCTCGATCATCTACATGATAATGAACGTCGGTTACATCGCCGCGGGTTGGATTTTCGACTACATCCGCCAATTCAATTTCCACGTCAGTTTCTTCGGACTTCAACCCAGCAGCTATCAGCAGTTGTTCATGGTTAGTCTTGTTTTCGAGATTGTGCTGTTTCCTGTCATCTATTTTCTGCGGCGTGGCGCGGAAGCGACAAATGGCGGTCCGGTGATTGATCAGGTGTCCCGTAGTCGAGGCGCTGCCGTGAGTTTCTTTGGCGGCATCTGGGAAACAGTGCGCCAAAGCGCGATCGCCGCCGCGCAGCTTTTTCGACGGTTGATTGGTCAATCAGGATTTTACCGGTTGCTGCTGTTCTTTGTTTTCATCGGATTTCTCAAGGCAATCTTTTTGCAGATGGATTACGTCTTTCCAAAGTTCGGAATTCGCGAACTCGGCGCGAACGCTCCGGTCGGGAAACTCTCCGCGATCAACGCTATCGTGATCATCCTCCTCGTGCCGATCGTAGGGGCGATGACACAAAAGTTTGCGGCCTATCGAATGGTAGTGATCGGCGGAGTGATTTGCGCCGCCGGAGTATTCATCATGGCGTTGCCAACAGAATGGTTCGTATCGGCTGCCAACGGCGTGTTCGGCCAATGGCTGGGGCACGCTTATCTTGGATTGCAGGGAAGTATTCACCCTTACTACGTCATGTCCGCGTTGTATCTGATCGTGTTCTCGATCGGCGAAGCTTTCTATTCACCAAGGGTGTACGAATATGCCGCCGCGATTGCTCCGCCAGGACAGGAAGCTTCGTACGCTTCTCTTGCATACCTCCCCTTCCTCGTGGGCAAACTCCTTGTCGGCACTGGCGGATGGTTGCTTGCCGCGTTTGTCCCGGAACAGGGTCCGCGGCATCCCGGCAAGATGTGGCTGATTTTTGCTTTCGCGGCCTCGGTCGCACCCATCGGATTAATTCTCTTTCGCCGCTACATTCGCGTTCCCGAAGCCGGTCGACAGGAATGAACGCATCCCAACCACTTTGTGTCTAATTTGCGATTTTATTGAGAAGCAAATCTCTGCGCATTTCCTTAAGGAGGCGTGATCATGCGCAGACTAAGCACTGCTAGAGGGAATAATTCTCACGCAAAAAAACACAATGGAAGCAACGCGATTAACGTACAAACACAAACACTCATACAAAACTCTGTGGTTTGGGCTGGCCGGCACATTCGTTATGATTGTCGGTTCGATTTTGTTCGGGTATGCTCAAGGGCAGAAGCAAGAAGCTGAGAAAATGAATCCGACCAAACCTGTTCCAAACGACGCCGAGTTGCGGGAGAAATTAACCAAGGA
>QHQV01000209.1 GCA_003219945.1 Verrucomicrobiota bacterium
AGACCGAATTGGGCCCGATCGATATCTGGGTTAACAACGCGATGACGTCCGTTTTTTCGCCAATCAAACAAATGACGTCCGAAGAATTTCGGCGGGTGACCGAAGTCACTTATCTCGGCTACGTCTATGGAACTCTCGCTGCGTTAAAACGAATGTTGTTGCGCGATCGCGGCGTAATCGTGCAGGTGGGCAGCGCCCTCGCCTATCGTGGCATTCCGTTGCAGGCTGCTT
>QHQV01000210.1 GCA_003219945.1 Verrucomicrobiota bacterium
GTTGCAAACAAGATCGCAGCCGGTTTGCTTGATCATATTCTGGCCCGCACCGGCTACGCGTCGCAGCAACACGACGGCTCGGAAGATCCAAATCGGCCCAACAACTTATGGCAACCGGTGCCCGGCGATCACGGCGCTCACGGCGCATTCGATGCCCGGGCGCGCAACTGGAGCCCGCAATTGTGGACAAGCGAACACCGCGGGTGGATTGCGACGGCTGTAGTCGCACTAGCCCTTTCAGGCCTTCTCGCGATTTTGAAAAACAAATAATCACATCCGCGGAAGCAGCGACCGCACGAACTGTCCGATGTGCCTCACGAGGTCCTGGGACTGGCCGAGCTTCTCGATGTGCTTCACGATCGCGCTGCCGACGACAGCAGCGTCTGCGAAACGCCACACCGCGCGGACTTGCTCTGGACTTGAGATGCCAAATCCAACCGCGACCGGCAAATCGCTGACCAATCGAACACGTTTCACCAAGGCTTCAGCATCACGTGTCATTTCATCGCGCTCCCCTGTGACGCCAGCGCGCGAAACTGCGTAGATGAATCCGTGCGCGTGCTGCGCGATTCGCGCGAGCCGTTTCTCCGAGGTTGTTGGCGCTGCCAAAAAGATTGGATCGAGTCGATGTCGAAGCAGGTTTTGAGTCCACGACTCTGCTTCCTCAGGAATCAGATCTGTTACAAGCACTCCGTCGATGCCGGCTTGGCTCGCCACGACTGCGAGCCGTTCCTGCCCGAATTGCAACAGCGGATTGAAGTAGCTGAACAAAACCAGCGGTACATCGATGTCCTGCCTAACCTTCCTCGCGCAGGTGAGCGCGTCGTGCACGGTCACGCCGTTTCGCAACGCCCGTTCGGATGCGCGCTGAATTACTTCGCCGTCCGCGACCGGATCGCTGAACGGCACGCCCAACTCGATCATGTCTGCTCCCGCTTTCCCCAGCTCAAGTAACAACCGCTCGGTAGTTGCAAGGTCGGGATCGCCTGCCGTGATGAATGGGATGAAACCACCGCGCCCGGAGCGCTTGAGTTCGCGAAACTTTTCGCGAATTCGGCTCATTGGCGTTGCAACTCTGCCACCAGCTGAACGTCCTTGTCGCCGCGCCCGGAAAGATTCACGATGATTGCATCGTCTGGTGGCAGCTCGCGCGCGAGGTGAATCGCTGGCAAAATTGCATGTGCCGTTTCCAAGGCAGGAATGATGCCTTCCAATTTTGCGCAGAGCCGAAGCCCTTCGAGGGCGTCTGCGTCACTCGCCCGCATGTATTCCCCTCGCCCGCTGTCGTGAAGGAACGCGTGCTCAGGGCCGATTGCCGAGTAATCGAGGCCGGCTGAGATGGAATGCGTCGTGGCGATCTGACCGTTCGTGTCCTGAAGCACGTACGACATCGTGCCTTGAAGAACGCCGACGCGCCCGCCGCCGCTTTTCTTCCCGCTGTGAAACCTCGCAGCGTGTTTGCCTAACGAATCGCCGCAACCCCCAGCCTCTACACCGATCAATCGCACCCCTTCATCTTCGATGAATGGATGAAATAAACCTATCGCATTCGACCCGCCACCGACGCATGCAACCAACGCATGAGGCAAGTTGCCTGTTGCGGACAAAATTTGTTCGCGCGCTTCACGTCCGATGACGCTTTGAAAATCGCGGACCATCAGCGGATACGGATGGGGTCCAAGCGCACTGCCCAGCAGGTAGTAAGTATCGTGGACATTCGTCACCCAGTCGCGTAGCGCCTCGTTGATCGCGTCTTTCAGCGTGCGTGTGCCTGCGTTGACGGTGATCACATCAGCGCCCAGCAATCGCATGCGGAAAACGTTGAGCGATTGTCGGCGCACATCTTCTGCGCCCATGTAGATCACACAACGTAATCCAAACAATGCGCATACTGTTGCCGTCGCGACGCCGTGCTGTCCCGCCCCGGTCTCAGCGATGATGCGAGCTTTACCCATGCGCCGTGCAAGCAGCGCCTGTCCGACGGCGTTGTTAATTTTATGCGCGCCTGTATGGAGAAGGTCTTCGCGTTTCAAATAAATTTGGGCGCCACCGGCATGTGCAGTCAGCCGCTGCGCGTGAAACAACGGCGTCGGTCGACCACAGTAATCGCGCAGCAGCATGTTGAGTTCGCGCCAAAAATTCGGGTCGCCTCGAGCGTGCATGAATTCACTCGTCAGTTCCTCTAACGGCGCGACCAATGTTTCGGGAACGTAGCGACCACCGAACTTGCCCCAATGTCCATGCGCGTCCGGTTCGCTCGATGTGATGCGTGCTTTTTGCATTGCTAGCTCCTAAAGAAGGAAGCGTTCGTGATCGGGCTCGCTGCTCGCACAGCAGTAGTGAATTCTTCGAGCTTACGATGATTTTTCACGCCGGGCGAGCGTTCTATCCCGCTACAAACGTCGACCGCATGGGGCGTCACCGCCGCGATTGCTCGACTAACATTTTGTGCGTCTAATCCGCCGGAGAGAATCAGGAATCGCGTGTAGCGCATCGCAGCTCGCGCAGCGGACCAATCGCACGTCTGACCCGTGCCGCCCCGAAGCTCGGGGTGGTACGCATCGATGAGTACATCGCAATCCGGGAACGCTGCTGTGTGTTCCGGCTCGAATCCCGCATCTGTTGAAAGCGCGCGAATCACGCGAAATTCTCGGGTCAGTTCGATGCACGATTCAGGCGTTGCATGTCCGTGCAATTGAACGCTCCGAATCCCGGCAGTTTTGGCGAGCTTGCGAA
>QHQV01000211.1 GCA_003219945.1 Verrucomicrobiota bacterium
TAGCGCGGTTTCGCACGTTGTAGCCATCGGCCTGTGGCCGGTCCTAGGGACAACCGTAAGTCAACTGACGCAGTAAATGTCCTTAGCCGGGGCCGGACGCACTTAAATACACCCATCGGCAAGTTGAGGCGCGAAACCTAAAAGAGAGGATTTCCGGCATTTCAGGAGGAAAATCCATAAAGGAAAGGACTAATGTCTATGAGTGAGCAAGGCCTAGAAACCATTGAATCAACGACGCAGAAAACACACGAATGGATCGCGCGTATTGCAGAAGCGTTGCACATGGAGAAACGCGACGCTTGGAAATCTCTGCGAGCTGTGCTGCAGACTCTGCGCGAACGTTTGCCTCTGGATCTCGCCGTGCATTTGGGTGCCCAACTGCCAATGCTAATCCGTGGTCTTTACTACGAAGGATGGGAACCCTCGAAGGTCCCGATCAAGATGTCGCGCGAAGAATTTCTCGCAGTCGTGCAGTCGCGAGTCATAGCTAATCGCGTCATTGATCCCGAGGAGACGGTCCAAGCCGTTCTGGTTGTCATCGCCGATCACATAGGTGGTGGCGAACTGGAGAAAGTGATGCATAGCCTGCCAAAGGACATGCAATCGCTGGTTCCCGCGACCGCTTCGGTCCCTTAAAGCGGCGCGATCAGCCGCATGGAGCGAGGTTTTCCAGATCGAGCAGAAGCTGGCCGGCAATTGGCGGAGAAGCTCGAGAAATATGCCGGCCTCGACGACGTTATCGTGCTCGGCCTGCCGCGCGGCGGCGTTCCAGTTGCTTATGAAGTGGCAAAGCGCCTGCGCGCACCGCTCGATGTGTTCATCGTGCGCAAACTCGGCGTACCTGGATTTGAAGAACTCGCTGCCGGCGCGATCGCATCTGGCGGAGTGCGCGTTTTGAATGAAGACGTCATGCGCGCGATCCCGTATGCAGACGTGGCAATTCAAGCGGTTACCGCCAAGGAAACAGCCGAACTTCAAAGGCGCGAACAAATTTATCGCGAAGGACGGCCCTCACCGGAGTTGCGCGATAGGATCGTGATCTTAGTCGATGATGGCTTGGCCACTGGCGCGACCATGCGTGCAGCGGTAAAGGCGTTGCGACAGCGCGGTGCAGCGAAAATCGTCGTGGCAGTGCCGGTAGGCCCGCCAGACACCTGCCAAGAGTTTGCGCACGACGCGGATGAAGCCATCTGCCTAAGCACGCCGCCGTTCTTTCAAGCTGTCGGCCAGTATTACGAAGACTTCTCGCAGACCAGCGACGATGACGTGCGCGAGCTGCTGACCAGAGCTGCGCAAGAGATTTCCCGAGAGAAATCAAGTAACCAACAATGACAGACGCTGAATTTGTTCGTGAAATCGCCCAGCCGCTCGCTGGCGAAGCGGGCGACTACAATGCGCTGCTGCAGCTGATTGACGATGCGCGATTTGTTTTGATCGGCGAAGCGAGCCACGGCACTCACGAGTTTTATTTCGAGCGTGCGGCGATCACAAAACGGCTCATCGCCGAGAAAGATTTCTCGATCCTCGCGATCGAGGCGGATTGGCCGGATTCAGCTCGCGTTCATCGCTACGTGCGCGGCGTCAGCTCGGATGCCAATCCAGATCAAGCGCTGTCGGGTTTTCGCAGGTTCCCAACCTGGATGTGGCGTAACAAAGTCGTGCTGGAATTCGTCGAGTGGTTGCGAGGCTTCAACGAAAAGCTCGATCCGAAACGACCGCCGGTCGGATTCTACGGGATGGATCTTTACAGCCTGCATGCCTCAATCGAAGCGGTGCTTAGGTATCTCGACAAAGTCGATCCCGAGGCTGCGCGGCGTGCGCGGTTGCGCTACTCCTGTTTCGATCATTTCGGCCATGATCCGCAGGATTACGCCTATGCCGCCACTGTCGGCGCAATCGAATCATGTGAGAATGCAGTAGTTCAACAGCTGGCCGAGTTGCAGCAAAGAGCGGCGGAGTTTTTAAGCCGCGACGGGGAAGTGGCCGCGGAGGAATTCTTTTTCGCAGAGCAAAACGCGCGCTTGGTGAAGGACGCGGAGCGATATTACCGGGCGATGTTCCGCGGGCGCGCGTCCTCGTGGAATTTGCGAGACCAGCACATGGTAGAGACGCTTGAAAATCTTGTCGGACATTTGAATGGAAGCCGCCAACCGAAAGCCATTGTCTGGGCACACAATTCCCACCTCGGCGATGCCCGCTCCACCGAGATGAGTCATCACGGTGAAGTGAACATGGGACAACTGGTTCGCGAGCGCTTTGATGGTGATGCCGTGCTAATCGGCTTCAGCACGTATCAGGGCACGGTGACCGCAGCATCCGACTGGGGCGCGCCCGCCGAGCAAAAGAATGTCCGGCCGGCGCTGCGGGGAAGTTACGAAGATTTATTTCACCAGACCGGCTTACCTCGTTTTTGGATCGATCTGCAAGGCGCCGGTCAGATCGGTGTGTTGCAACAACGCCGGCTTGAGCGCGCCATCGGTGTGATTTATCGGCCGGAAACGGAGCGGTTGAGCCATTATTTTCATGCGCGCCTCCCGGAACAGTTCGATGCATTTATCCACATCGATAAGACACGAGCCGTTGAGCCGCTGGAGCGAACCAGTATTTGGGAAGAAGGCGAATTGCCAGAAACCTATCCATTCACGGTGTGAGCACTGTTCGCACACAGAGATTTCGCACAGCGCGGTCGCTAGGCGCGGCGAAACAGATCGCGATTCTGTTTAGTTATGACTGAGGTACAAGTTCCCGCTGCGCGCGCAGTCCTGTCGGGTAACCTAACGATTCCAGAGAACGCGATGGCGCTTGTCCTGTTTGCGCACGGCAGCGG
>QHQV01000212.1:0-3756 GCA_003219945.1 Verrucomicrobiota bacterium
GATTCCAGTTGCAAAAGGCAGTCACCTTTTACCTGTGCGCGAGGACTGTTTACTTTTCGGCGATCGGGACCGAGGCTTTTTACGCACGCGCTGCCCTCGAATCGCTGCTTTGGTGCAGCGGCGCTGCGAAATCTGAAGCGCTTCGCAATTTCCGCCACGGCTCTTTCAACCATCATGCGAACTCGTTACAAACCGACCATAGTGTTACTAGTTGAATGACGCTCTTCTGGCTACAAAGACGAAACTGTGAATGTCTTCGCCTTCCGAAAAGTAAAGAGTCGCTCGGCTCCATGCAAACAGCTTGGGTAATTCTACAAGCGATAGCCAGGCGCAGAGGCAGCTGACCTTACGAAACCCCCTTCCTACTTCGGCTTCTCCTGGCGCACGCGCGCGTTGAGACGTTTGCGAAACTGCCCCGACTTTCTTGGGAATCCAGCAGACGGTGGGTTACCAGGCTCCTACGGTTCTGCTTGCCAGATCGTCCAGCGCCACAATCCCGGAGATTTGTTTCTCGCGTGTGAGGATCGGCAACCGGCAAACGCCTCTTTGCCGCATGAGGCTCTTCAGCCTCTTTGATGTCCTGGTCCTCAAAGCAGCAAATGAGGTCGGAAAGTCATGTAATGGCACACGGGCGTCGTGTTGGGGTCATGCCCGAAAGCGGTGGCCCGGATGGTAATATTGCAATCGGTCAGCATTCCCCCCAGTTGTTGGCCTTCGCAAACTGGCAACGCGCCCACGTCGAGTGAACGCATCTTTGCGCTGCTTCACTGACAGAGGTTTCCGGTCTGATGACCTCCACGTCTGTCGTCATGATTTCTCGAAGTTGCATCCCGACCCTCGATCTCTGCCCCTTTTTCTTTTCGACCCTGGCGAATTCATTATGTTCAAGCTCATGGGGAAATTGCGCTGAAGCGATGCAATGTCGCGATTCTAGTCGTGGCTTGACTGGATGATCGCGTTCACGAACTGGCCTGCTCGCTCGTGCGTCACGATGACAAAAATTCGAAGAAAATCCGGATATCCGCTTAGTGCAGCGCGATATTCGCACCAAAAAAGCCGCAAGGTTCAAGGAATGATGCGGCTCTTATTGATGATATCCCAAGCCGCCTAGGCTCACTCTACGACTACGTGATCAACCACACGCGAATCGCCCATGTTTACGTAATAAACACGCACGCGAGTACCGGGTTTGATCGCGGTTTTGATCACTTCGCCATTATTGTTCACAACGTTACCAGGCCCTTTGAGAACATAAGTCCCCGGAGTATTCGAACGGTCCTGGCGAACAACGAGAGTTTTGAACGGCTGATAATTGGCCGCCGCCCCTTCCTCAGTTGTCATTTTCATAACCGTTCCCGTTACGGTTATTGGCTCCACGGTTGTTTGTTTTTTATTAGTCGGATTCGGCTGTGCAAATGCTAAGGAAGCAAGTAGCAAGCAGGCCAGAGCGACAATTGTTTTCATCATATCCCTCCCTGTTGATGTTAATAATTACTTTCCCTTTACAAAGGGATTCCGGAGCGCGTGCTGCACGAAATTTTAGATTTTTCTCGTCGCTTGCTTTTCTTCTGCCGTCTGGATATAAGCCGTTAACGTGTATACCCGCGTGGGGAACGGGCGCGGTTCAGAGTGATTTGTTCCTTCGACCCACTGGAGCGTGGTGCTCGCGGTCGGCAGAAGCCAGGCCGAACCGGCCGTGAACCTGAACAATGTGCAGCCAAGTCTAGTAGCGCAACCCTGATCCCCTGTAGCTCCTGCAGCCATGATTCGGTCAACAATTAGCCTGAGTATCGGACAACAGTGTTTTCCAAGATCTCAGGGCGACAGTGGGTTCAGGGTTGCAACGACTAGCGACGAACTACTGCCGCTTTTTAGAGGTAGCCAACCTACTTAAGCACGACTGGCTGTTTTGCTTCTTCAACGAGTTTCTCAAACTGCGGGTCGCCACGCAGAGGATCCCAAAACGGCATCAGTTTCAGTTGGCCATAGCTGAGATCGCTCGGGCGACGGAGGGCAATAGTAAGCTGTTCGAAAGCGATCTTTGTCACCGAGCCACGCAGCAATCATCGCCAAATACTTGATCATCACGTTGCCACCGAACTGATCTTTTTCTACTGGAAGAAGCTCGACCGCGCGCCGGCCTTCGCGCAATGCTTCCTCTCTCCGGCCGAGACCGGCGTCGATCAAACCAAGCACGCACAGCGCCGGCCCATAATTTGGCTGAGCTTGGATGATTTTCTCCTGCTCCGCGCGGGCAGCGATAAAAGCGGACCGCGCTCTATCCTCATTTTTCGTTATGCGAGCGATAACGCCTTCTACAAATAGACGATTAAAAAGAACATTCTCGGCCGAACCAAAGGTGATTGGACTCTCACCAAACGCGGTTAAGGCATTTTCGGCGGCCGTGCCGTCGCGTTCGGCTAAGGCACAAACGAGCCAATTATTTGCTATACTCGGAATCGCAGCGCGCCTAATTGACTCGATCATTTGATGCAACGGTCGGGTATCGGCTTTTGAATCCAGTTCAACGAACGCATGCTGCACTTTTGTAACAGCGTCGTTGGGTTCGAAGGCCAATGCGCGTGCCAACAGCGATTTTTCATCAACATAGCGCCGGAGAACTTGATGAGTCTGCGCAGTCTGCTGCAGTGTTAAAATGTTGCGCGGGTCGAGCTCAATGGCCCGATTAAGATCTCTAATAGATTCGTCCCAGCGCCCCTGACGCCTTTTGATGTAACCCTTCAACTGGCCTACTCGCGCGTCATTGGGCAGGCCCTGCGCGGCAACTTCCAGTTCAGCCAAAGCGCCATCGTAATCGAGATATCCCCAATAAAGATTTTGGGCGCGCGCGAGGTGCGTTTCCCCAGCGTTCGGTTGGAGACGAGACGCCGCTTGGACCGCCGATTCCGCTTGGGCGAGGCGCGCCGGAGTATGGTCGAAGCCGACGAAATAAGCGACGTCGTGAGCGAAAGCGAGCAGGCAATACGCTTGGAGAAACGATGGATCGCGTGCGACAGCCTGGTTCAGCAGGTCGGCCGCTTGTAGCAAATTCGCTTTCGTAGTACTGCTGCCGAACGCCGTCAGACAAAGGTTTTGGCGAGGGTGTAGAGATCGAAGGCGGTGATGTCAACGTTGGATTGCACTCTTTTCACTCGGCGAGAGTTTCGCCTGAAGCTGGTCGGCAATCGCGGTTGCGATCTCACTTTGAATCGCGAACACATCCGCAAGGTCGCGGTCATAAGTTTGCGCCCACAGATGCCGGTCGGTGCGCACATCGACCAACTGCGCGTTGATGCGCACGCGACTGCCAGAGCGCTGAACGCTTCCTTCCACAACATGCGCCACCCCGAGTTGCTGGCCGATCTCGCGCAGATTGCGCGCAATCCCGCTTTTGTATTGCATTACGCTCGTGCGGCTGATCACTCTCAGATCCGCAATCCTAGAAAGGTTGGTTAGAATTTCATCCTGCATACCATCGGCAAAGAAGGCGTTTGTTTTTTCTTCGCTCAGATTTTCAAATGGTAGCACCGCAATCGACTTATCGACCTTGCGCGCCGAGACCCGCGGGAGGAGAAAGAACCCGGCGGCGGCGGAAATAGTCACGCCGGTAGCCACAAGCATGATTATGTTCCGACGCCTATGCGCTCGGGGCACCGCCGTCGTTGGCGTCACCTCAAGGCCCTGCGCGGTAATGTCGTAGGCCCAGCCAAGGATAAGGGCGACAGGAAAACCGAGGAGCAAAAGGACAATCACCAA
>QHQV01000212.1:3889-4171 GCA_003219945.1 Verrucomicrobiota bacterium
AGCGGCTCATGTCGAGGTACCCTCCATGTACAATCGCCCAAAATCTCAACTCGTCTAGGCGGGCTCGGGGTTTTACGCTCTACCGGAAGGAAGTCCCGTTGTCTTCTGAATGTAGACGGACGGACGCTCAAGATCCAGCGTCGTAACAGCGCGCGAGAATCGTTTTTGATTGCCGGACAGCAGAGATCCGGCCCGTTGAATTCTGCTTCCTAAATGCCGAATGATCCGGCACAATTCTCCCATGACTCCGCTTTTATCGGAAGTCGATGGGGAAATCTTGAA
>QHQV01000213.1 GCA_003219945.1 Verrucomicrobiota bacterium
ACTCCACGAGGTTTGATTTTTCAGGAGCACGCCCGGGCGCTCCTTCATCAGTTGGAGAATCTTCTCCACGAACTGAACGGTGAACCTGGAGAATTACGCGGCGCATTGCGCCTTGGTGTTATCCCAGTGCTGAATGTGCTGCTGGTCCCGCAACTTCTCGGCGCATTTGTCGCCGATCATCCAGCGATCAGCGTTACGGTCGAAGAAATCTCGTCCACTGAGATCGAGACAGCACTTGAAGAAGGCCGCATGGATGTTGGGTTGGGTGTTCTGACCCGCCACTCTCCAAATCTGCGTTACGAACGTCTCTGCACGGATCAATTTGCGTTGATCGTGGCGCAGAACCACCCGTGGGCAAATCGGCGCGTGATCGATTTCCCAAAATTGCATCAGCAACGCCTGCTTCAATTGCCGGACAGCTTTGTGATGCGCAGAATGTCGGATGAAATTTGTCGAAAGCATCAGGTCCGGCCGCATATGATTGCTGAGATCAACGCTATCGAAACGCTTCTTCGCTCGCTTGGTCCATCGCAAGCGGCCGCGTTGATGCCAAAGATCGCGTTGCGCGGCCGCGAAAATCTCAAGTTAAGAGCCATCCGTTTGCATGGCAAAAACCTGGGGTTGGATATCGGCCTGTTGCGGCTGAGCGACTCAGCGGCAAACACGGCGGTGGCCGCGTTTACGAGCCTCGCAAAAGCGACCGTTCCGAAATTGGTGAAACGCTAAGCGCGTAGCGGCATGAACTGTAGTAATGGCCGTGTGCGCTGTTGAAGGCAGGGCGCGTCACTCCGTGCGCACCCTACGAGTTGGGCTAGCGGGAATCGGGGCGGCGCAGGTAGAGCGCTTTGCCGCCCATATCGATCACCGCGAAATTGGTCGCCAGATAATCCTGGCCCAACACCCCGGCATTGGATTCCGCCGCCGATTTCGAGAGCAGAATATCGCCCGATATGTGCGCGACGACCACTTCAGCATTTGCCAGTTTAAAATTTCCGATCGCCAGTTCCTTCACGCTTGCGCGATTCACTCCTTCCACCAAGCCGCCCGCCCCTCCCGCGCCGTAGCCCGCAAGCGCCGTCACGCCCGTTCCAGATTTCACGGCGACCTGCGTGTCGATCAGCGTCGTTGCCGAGCCGGTGTCCACGAGAAACCGCGTCGCGTGTCCGTTTAGCGCGCCTTCAACATCGAAGTGAGCATTCGTGTTGAGTCGCATCGGGACTCGGGTAAAACCGCGACCGGACAGGAAACTCGCGAGGCTCTGGCTCACCGCAGAGCTTGCACCGTTAGGATTGATGTAAAGCATCTGCCGGGTGCAATCGATGATCATCCCAAACTTGCCCATCTCGCGCGCGCCGAGCACACCATTGAAATGTGCCATCGCTTTGGAATCGGAGATGTGCGAGCCGGTCGCGATAGCGCTGCGGTCCGGATTCATCCCGGACAAATCGGCGATTGCCACAGGAACATTTGTCACCATGCAATTTCCCATGGCGATGCTTTTCACTTTGCTCGTCCCATAACGTTCCCAGGCGCGGCCAAACAAACCGCCGACACTTGAGTCAGTCTTTTCCACAGTAAGACCGAACGTATTCACGCTGTTCCGATCGATAAGGGTATACGGCGATCCGGTGTCGATCATTAGCGCGCCGCGCCGATTATTTATGGAAACCGGAACCAATAGATGATTCCCGTAGCGTCGCTCCAACTTCGCGCCGGCAAGTCCCTGGCTGGCAAGCGTGCCAGTGAGTGTGCCGCCAGGTTGCTGTCCACGTGCGCAAAATGGCGTCACCATTGCGAGCAAAAATATTGGTACCAACTTGTTCATGCGCCGTGTTTAAGACAAAGCCGTCGCGTCGTCGAGCCTCACTCGAAGCCGCGCACTAGGGCGGAGGGGCGGCAAAGCTAATAAAGCTGTTGAAGCACCTTGCATGTCTCAGCGTTCTGTAACACCGACTTGTTGATCGCGTGAATGTCGCGGGATCAGAACGTCGGGGCTCGCGCTCTGATTAACACCGGACTTCAGCCCGGTGAGTCAGGCAAGATCGATATCAGCCGTTTCAACGGCTTTTGGTCGCATAACTCTCGGCTCCGAGAAAGTGCAGCGAAACGTACGGTTCATCACCAATGACCCAGCTGTCGTGCGGCACCGGCGGAACGTAAAATACGTTGCCTGCGCGAAGCTCAATTACTCGACCATCGTCGAACGCAACGGTCGCTATTCCCGAGAGAACAAGCCCGACATGTTCAACGGTACAACGCGTCGCTCCAACACTCGGGCCGACGTGCTCGCTCCACTTCCATCCTAGCTCATACGTCGCACGACCAATTGTGATTCCACCTAAGTGGACCAGCTCGAATTTCCCTTTCTGCATCACGCGCACTTCATCCGGCGCGTCGAACGATTTCAGAATGACCGCTACCTGTGCGCTGTTCATCCGCCACTCAACATCGAAAACCTGCTCGTAAAATCAAAAGCAACTTTTCCCATTTCATCCAGGGCCGCTAAGCGAAGCGCATCAATAGCACGAGCGATATCACCGCCAACACGATTCCGATCACTTCAAAGTAATTCAGTGACTCCTGGAACAACAACACCCCAATCGCGGTAAGGAGCAGCACCAGGGAGACAGAGTAAAGGACGCTGATAGTAGCCAGCTTCAGGTGTTTCATTACGAACACCCAGCCGAAGGCAGTCGAGGCGTAGAGAGCGAAGCCAAGATAAAACCAACTCGTCCGCAGCGGCTGCTCGCGCGCGCTCGCAAGCTTGAGGAAGTAGTCGCCCAATACACCAATCACGCTGAACGCAATCGTGATAAGCACGGCGAGCGTCCTTGTTCCCATCGAATACAGCCGGATTATGCACGCCGCGACGCGGTTTGCGAGTAGTCTCCGAAATCCGTTGTTTAAAAGAATCCGCGCAGGAATCCTGCCGCTTTATCCGAGATGCCAACGATTTTGTTCGTTGCCTGGCGATAGAATTTGAAATTGAGTTCCGTTTCCGGCCGATCGTCGTTCCAGTCGCAAAAACGCTTCAGTTCGCTGCGCCCGAGGCGCCGCCTGGCGAGCGCAGTGCGCCTAATAGTAATTCTGACCCGCGGCGTTTGCCGGGCGACCCCGCGTTTCTTCGCTATCGGTTTGGCCGAAGTGACGACGCCGCTCGCAATGAGACCTGGCCCGCCTTCGTTCTCACTCGCGAAA
>QHQV01000214.1:0-3361 GCA_003219945.1 Verrucomicrobiota bacterium
TGGTCGCGAACGAAGAGTTCGAAGCACTCTTTCCAAAATTTCAGCCGAGTCGCGTAACAATCACGACGAACGATGGCAAAGAGTATTCGACGCGCGTCGATGTCCCGAAAGGCGATCCGCGCGATCCAATGACTGAGGAGGAAATCGCGGTGAAATTCACGGCACTTGGCGGCGATGTGATCGGGAACGATCAATGCAAAAAATTGCAAAAGTTCATCATGAACATCGACACTGCCGATCGGCTCGATGAACTCCTAGCCCTGACAACCGCGCGTTGAACTCTTCGGATTGGGGAGCGCACGCGCGTCGCGTGCACGGTTCGGCGCCGTCGCCGAACTTCCCGGCAACTTCCCGACGGCGGGGGCGCCGTCGCCAGGACGCGAAAGCGCGTGCGCTTCCCAGATTACGCCGTCCCGCTCCCCTCGCCTGCGCCGAACTGAATCCCCTGCGCCAGCGGAAGCTCGGTTGAGAAATTGATCGTGTTCGTCTGGCGTCGCATGTAGTACTTCCAGCAATCGCTGCCGCTCTCGCGGCCGCCGCCGGTTTGTTTTTCGCCGCCGAACGCGCCGCCGATCTCTGCGCCACTCGTGCCGGTATTTATGTTGGCAATTCCGCAGTCGCTCCCGACTGCGCTCACGAATTTTTCCGCCTCGCGCACGTCATTGGTAAAAATCGATGAGGTCAATCCTTGCGGCACATTGTTGTGAATCGCCATTGCCTCGTCGAAGTCGCGATACGTCATCAGGTAAAGCAATGGCCCGAAGGTTTCGTGCTTCACGATTTCGAAATCCGGCTCCGCTGCAGCCAGGCACGGCTTCATGTAAGCGTCGCCGGGAACCGTGAGCCGCTCGCCGCCGCAAAGCACTTCGCCACCTTCATCTTTCAACCGCTGAATGGAAGCCTGCACCATGTCGACAGCGTGCCTGTCGATGAGCGGCCCCATAACGGTCTTGCGATCCAGCGGATTCCCAATGGGAAGGGTCTTATAACCGGTAAGGAGTTTATCGCGGACCTTCGACGCAACTAACTCGTGCATGATCACACGCCTCGTTGAAGTACACCGCTGTCCGGCTGTGCCCACGGCGCCGAAAAAGATCGATTGCACCGCCATCTCGAGGTCGGCGCTCGGCGTCACGATTAGAGCATTGTTACCGCCGAGTTCCAGAATCGTTCGACCCAGTCGTCCGTTAACCGCTTTGGCGACATTAAATCCCATATTGGTCGAGCCGGTAGCCGACACCAACGGAATACCCGGATCATCCGCCAATTTTTGTCCCACGCTTTTACGATCGCCGACCAGCAGAGTAAAAATCGCCGGATCAGCGCCAGTTTCGCGACAGACGCGCTCGGCAATCTTAGTGACGGCGATTGCGGTGAGCGGCGTTTTTTCCGACGGCTTCCAAATTGTGGCATCACCGCACACAGCGGCGAGAGCAGCGTTCCAAGACCAAACTGCGACCGGAAAGTTGAACGCGGTAATCACCGCCACCACGCCGAGCGGGTGCCATTGTTCCATTAACCGATGGCTCGAGCGTTCGGACTGAATCGTTAGGCCATAAAGCATTCGCGACTGTCCGACCGCGAAATCGCAAACGTCGATCATTTCCTGCACTTCGCCCTCGCCCTCAGCGATGATTTTCCCGGTCTCCAGCGTCACAAGCTGGCCGAGTTCATGTTTCAATTCACGCAACGCGTTGCCGAGGCGGCGAACCGTCTCGCCGCGCACCGGTCCCGGCGTGACACGCCATTTCAAAAATGCTTCGTGAGCTCGCTCGATCGCGTTGTTGTAATCATCGTCGGCAGCGGTGCGGACGCCGGCGAGTCGCCGGCCGTCGATCGGCGAAATTTTGTCGATCGTCGCACCACCGCCGCGCCATTCACCATCGAACACGCCGGCGTTTTCGTCGGTGAGACCCAGTTTTTCCAGAGGTGTTTTCATGATTCATAAATGGTAGGGACGGACCGCCGGGCCGTCCGGTCGCGTTGCGGCGCGCCCGGCGGTCGCGCCCTACCGACATCGCTTCCTGCAATATTTGCGCATCAACTCCACGGCTTCATCAATCACTTCCGCAGTGATATCTAGCGCCGGACGAAATCGAATCGAATTCTCGCCAGAGCGAAGAGTCAACACACCGAGATCGAAAAAGCCGTGCCAAAATTCTTCGCGCGTTTTCGCATCGGCCAGATCGAACGCGAGAAATACTCCGCGGCCCCGCGCCGCGGAAATCAGCGGCTCTTCCCTTTGCAGATCGCGCAGTCGATCGAGAAAATAGGCACCTACTTTCGCGGCGTTCTCAACCAGACGTTCCTGCTCGATGATGCGCAGATAATGGGTCGAGCGCACCATGTCGGTGAAGTTTCCGCCCCAGGTTGAGTTTAAACGGCTGGGTAAGCGAAACGCGTTGTCTTTCACTTCATCGATGCGCGGGCCGGCCATCACACCGCAGACCTGCGCTTTTTTCCCGAACGCCATCAGGTCGGGCACAACACCGAAATGTTCGCAGGACCAATTGCGGCCGGTGACGCCCATGCCGCACTGCACTTCGTCGAAAATCAGCAGCATATCGTTTTCGTCGGAAATTTTTCGCAGTTTTTGCAGCCATTCACCGCGAAAATGATTATCGCCTCCCTCGCCTTGGATCGGCTCGATGATGATGGCGCAAATGTCGATGTTGCGTTGTTCGATGAAATCGAGGATCTCGCGCTCGGCTTTTTGTTCGCGCTCGATCACGTCCGCCTCCCGCTTCGATTCCGGAAGCGAAAAATCAATGGAAGGACACGAGACACGCGGCCAATCGAATTTCGCAAACAGATCCGTCTTGCGCGGGTCGGTATTAGTCAGGCTCATCGTGTAACCGCTTCGCCCGTGAAAAGCGTGTCGGAAATGCAAAACCTGCGTGCCGCGTTCACCGTGACCTGCGGCCATGTTCTTGCGGACTTTCCAATCCATCGCCGCCTTCAGACAATTCTCCACCGCGAGCGCGCCGCCCTCGATGAACAGATAATACTGAAGCGGCGGCAAACCGACGACGCGCTCAAACGTGGCGACAAATTCAGCGTAGCCATCCGAATAAATATCCGAGTTGGCGATTTTGACTTTCGCCGCCCGAAGAAGGTCGCGCTGCACTGCAGGATCATCGAAATGCGGATGATTGAATCCAACCGGCATCGAGCCGAAAAATCCGTAGAAATCAATGAGTCGCTTGTTAGCGACGGCGTTGTGCAGATATGAGCCGCGACTTCTGTGAAGATCGATAACGATCTTGAAACCATCGAGCAAGACGTGCTGCTCGATAGTTTGGAGAACTTTCGAAGGTGCCATTGGCTTTTCTGCTTCGCGCTTTGGCGTGCGATTTCGAGT
>QHQV01000214.1:3442-3947 GCA_003219945.1 Verrucomicrobiota bacterium
CGCATCTGCCGCGTTCTGTGTGGTAGCCTGTCGAGCAGAGAAATTTGTCCGGCAAGATGCCGGACAAAACACGCTGGAAGCGTGCGCTCCTTTGAACTATGGCTTCGCGGAGCAGCTCGTGTTTTCCTGACTAGTGATTCCTGTACGAGGCGATAACCACGTTTTGTCGGCGTTGCGCGCGGTGCCGGCGAAACGATGATCGATTCTCATTCGCGCCGAGCGACAGAAATAATTCGCAATGGAAAGAATTTCACCCGTGTTATCCGATTGAACGGGTTCGACCCAAAAAACATTTGCCGCAAATGGGCGAAAGAACGCGGCAGTTTCCGGGAGCATCAAAGAGTAGGTCGAGGTGCGGGGCTCGGTCGCGGTCTTGGTGTTGAAGTAGGCCTTGGCGTTCCACTCGGTGTGCCGGTAGGCGTAGGCGTCGGCGATGGCGATGGCTTGCCTTCGTACAGTTCCGCGCTGCTGAGAACGTTGTTGGAACCATCGCCCGCTGCAACAA
>QHQV01000215.1 GCA_003219945.1 Verrucomicrobiota bacterium
TGCGTGGCGGATTGGTAGCCGCCTCTATTCCTGGCTGCGTTTTTGCCTTGGCCTGGCCAACGGAAATCGCGGCGGCGGTGGTCCAAGTCATATACCGCGCAAACATCCTTTGGGAACAGAAGGTCCAGTGTCCAGTCAAATGCTACACGAATCTTTTTGTCCAGCCCGGGCAACTTGCTCAGGTAAACCGTCCGCCACAGCCACCAGGCGAAGAAGCCCGAGAAATTGAAACCGAAAATGCGCGCCACGCCCATCCGACGACCGATTGAGGCCAACAGCCCGATGGTCCTGAATGAAAATGATTTGAGAGGACGATCCACGAGAGTAGCCGCGATATTTTGTGCCACAACGTGGCCCTCGCGTATGGCATGTTGCGCGGTTGGCGGATGAGACTTCCCCGGATTTCTGATGTCCGGCACAAAGGCACAGTCGCCAACTGCCCAAACATCGGGCCAATCGGGCACTCGCAAGAATTGGTCCACGAGTAATCGGCCTCCTGCCTTTACACACGGGAGCGTAGCGATGATGGGACTCGGCGCGGTGCCCGCGGTCCAGACCAAGTTGCGGGTTGGAATTGAGACACCATCAACCAAAGATAGGTTCTCTTGTGTCACGGTCTTAACTCGGGCGTTCACCCGGATTTCTACGCCGCGTTCTGCTAGCACCCTTTGAGTATATCGTCCTAAATCTTCACCGAGTTCCGGCAGGATTACAGAACCGGAATGGACGAGTATAACTCGCAACATTTCTTTACGCAGGCTGGGATAGAATAACAGGGCTTCTCGCACGAAGTCGTTTAACGCTGCAACCGTTTCAACACCTGCGAAACCGCCGCCTGCGACGACAAAAGTAAGTAACGACCGTCGCTTGGCGTGATCACATCCGGAGTTTGCTTCCTCCAAATGGCGCAGGACCTGAGCGCGTAATCGAATCGCGTCAGAAAGCGATTTTATTGGCACAGCCAACTCCGCAACACCAGCCAGGTCATGAAAGTTGGTGACCGATCCCAGCGCTATAACCAAATGATCGTAGCCAATCTGTTGCAGGTAATCAGAGTAATCGCGTGAGATCACAACTCGTTTAGCGGCTAGGTCAATATGGTGCACCTTGCCCACTACGACGTTAACCTTGCGGAGTAATTTCCGAAGGGGATTTACGATGTTTGTGACCTCGAGATCGCTCGCTGCGATTTCGTGAAGCATCGGCGTGAACAGGAAAAAGTTATCGTGGCTAACCAGACAGACCTCCGCCAAACGATCTACCGTGAGCAATTTCTCAAGCTGCATCGCAGCATAAACTCCGCCGAAGCCGCCGCCGAGAATAACTATTCGTTTCTTGCGCGTTTTGCGTGGTACCCGAGCGATCATTGAGTTTTTTCGGTGACGAGGCCACTGATGAGAAGCTATGACTGCCCAGACGGTAGCTCGCTTTCTGTGTCCAGTAATTTGACCGGCGCTATCCCACTGGGAGCGGACTGACTTACCCCCTTCTCGATCTCATCTCGCGCTGCGCTGAACTCTTTTACCGCTCGACCCATCCCTCGGGCGAGTTCGGGTAGCTTCTTAGCTCCGAACAGGAGCAACACGATGAGGAGGATTACCATCATGTCCGGCCCCATAAGATTCATGATACTGGCGATCGTAATAGGCATAAAGAAATCTCCGATATGTTTGTTTCGTAACGAGGTTGTGCAGCGTTCAATTGACTCATACCGAATTGGCAGAGTTATATTCCCAAAAACTAATCATCCGACGCTGCGCCTCGTGGGCTTATGGAGATCTAAGTTCGATCTGCCAGGCCGGTCTCGTTAAAAAGAATGGAATAAAGAAAGGACGAGGTCGGTATTATTAAATGGGAGGATAAGTGTATGAATAGAGTTATTGCAGTGACAATTGCGCTTAGTTTGCGCCGGTTCTAGATGCAGTTTGTATCCGAGCCACAACCAAATAAAACTCTATGGCCGCAACACTCGAAGCCGAGTATGCTTTTGGCGCTGAAGATCTCGAGTCGAGAGCCAAGGTTGTGAAATTTGCCGTATTTCAGAGGCACGAAGAACAGGGGGCCGCTCAGGAACACGAGTTAGCGTCTTTTGAAGCGATGATGTTGCCCCATCTCGATGCCGCGCACAATTTGGCCAGATGGCTGATGCGCAATGAACAGGATGCGCAGGATGTGGTCCAGGAAGCGTATCTGCGTGCGTTCAAGTCTTTCAGTGGATTTCACGGCTCCAATGGACGCGGCTGGTTGCTGACCATTGTCCGGAATACCTCTTACACGTTGCTCAAAAAGAACCGCGCAGCCGATCTTACGACGACTTTTGACGAAGAGATCCATGCGAGCGGCCGCGAATCCGTCAGTCCGGCAGCAATGCTTGAGCATGCTGAAGACGCCGAATTAATTAAGAACGCCATGAACGCGTTACCCGCGGAGTTCCGGGAGATTCTGACGCTGCGCCACCAGGAAGAGTTATCTTACCACGAAATCGGTGAGATCCTGAAAATCCCAACCGGAACAGTTATGTCGCGACTGGCTCGCGCCCGGACGAAGCTGAGGGAATATTTAACCAGTCAAACAACTCAGGAGAAATAAAGTGAACTGCCAAGAGATCAAAAATTTGATGGATGCTTATCTGGATGGCGAGCTGGATCCCGTGACCAGCCAGAAAGTCGAACAGCACTTGGGGGACTGCCGTAAGTGTGAGCAAGCGTATGAAGTGGAAACCGCGATGGCTCACGCGATTAGCCAAGCCGCACCTTATTACAAAGCGCCACCAGAACTGCGTGAGCGGATTCAGGTTTCATTACGAGAGGCCATCGGCATGCCGGCCAGCCGCGCCGCTACAGCAGACGACTCGTTTCCGGTCAGACGTCCCGAGGCAGTGCGGCGGGGTGTTTCCTTTGACATGCCGTGGAACTGGTTGGCCCTGGCCGCAGCTGTCATACTTGCGGCGATTGTTGCTTCCAGTTTCTTGCCCAGACTAAGGCAACCGGGGGCGGATCAGTTCCTCGCGACACAACTTATAGCTAGTCACGTCCGTTCACTGATGGCCGATCATCTGACCGATGTGGCTTCGTCCGACCAGCACACTGTTAAACCGTGGCTCGATGTAAAGCTCGATTTTGCAGCTCCCGTAGTGGACCTTTCCGCTGATGGTTTTCCCTTGGTTGGCGGACGCCTTGATTACCTTGATAACCACTCGGCAGCAGCTTTGGTTTACCAAAGGCGCAAACATTTCATCAATCTGTTTATTTGGCCGACAACCCCCGCGGATACCAAAGCGCGAGAGCCCGTGACACGTGAGGGTTATAACTTACTCCACTGGATTGAGGGCGACTTCACTTACTGGGCCGTATCTGACGTCAGTGTTAGCGACTTG
>QHQV01000116.1 GCA_003219945.1 Verrucomicrobiota bacterium
GAAAGGCTCGAAGGCTAAACAGCCTAATTAAGAATCAAGATGCCGGATTTCAAATTGCAACTGGCCTTTTGGCGACATTCTGACATGGCACAGCCTTCGGGCGTTCAAATCATTAATTGGAGCGGCCTAGGTCTCTCGAAACAGTTCGTTCAAATCTGCTGAAGGTGCGTTGCCGGCCAGAAGATTGAATGTGCCGTTTGTTTGAATGTTTTGCGCTGCCCGGAGGAAAGCGCCCCAGGCCGCCAGCGCAAGACCCGAGCCGACAGAAATGCGGCGCACACCGACGTCGGCGAGTCCGGACAATGTAAGCTGATGATTAAAACCAGAGACGAGGACATTCACGGCTTTTGGCGCCAGTGTTTTTACAATCCGCGCGATCTCATTTGGATCGCTGACACCCGGCGCATAGAGACAATCGGCGCCGGCTTCAGCATACGCGGCGAGCCGGTCGAGTGCGGTGTCCAGCGGATCGGGATCACCGACCAGCCAGGCTTCGCAACGGCCGGTTAACACCACGCCAGTTTTCGAAGCGTCGATCGCCGAGCGCGCCGCTCGAATCCGCTCGATCGCGAGTTTCTTTTCATGCAGCGGACAATCGCTGCGCCCGGTGTTGTCCTCGATGAACAATCCTGCAATTCCGGTCTCGACGCAGAGTCGCACGTTCGCGGCGACATCTTCAGGTTCATCCGCATAGCCGGCGTGGAAATCTGCGTTTACGGGTAATGCGGTTGTCTTCACAATCTCGCGGATGTGCGCGAGCATCTCGTCACGGGGAACGCCGCCATCGGGTTTCCCGCGTGAAAAAGCGAATCCTGCCGAAGTGGTCGCGAGCGCTTTGAACCCAAGGTGTTCGAGATAAATCGCGGTGCCGATGTCCCACGGATTTGGAAGCACGAAGCAGCCGGACTCGTGCAGCGCGCGAAATTTTGCGGCGAGAGATGTCTGGCTCGATGTCATCTTCGAAGATTACGCCGCTCCGGCGAGAGCGCGATTTTTTTGCGCATTTGCAATCGGCGGGCAAGGAGTGCCGCCGTACCAGTCCATTTTAGTAGTGCGCGCCGCCTACTCCGCGCGCCCCGACTCCTGAAGTTAACCCCGCGCTAATTTCCAGATCTGCCGTAGCGGGCCGTTAACGCCGTAGATCGGATCGTAATCGGGAATTGGCAAGGCTGCTATGGTACGATCGGATTTTGGCCGTTCGCCAGGCAGACCTCGAAGCAAATCCCAGTTGCGTCCGTCCGGGTAAGCTCCCACAACGCTAAAATCCGGGCTCGCGCCGATTTTCTGATGCGCCACACCTGCCGGAATCAGAATGACGTCGCCGTCGCGGACCTCGACGGTCTGGCCGTGCTCGCCGGCGAGTCGCAGTGTTGCAGAGCCACTGTAAACACCGAGCGCTTCGTGCGACGTGCTGTGATAATGAGCAAAGGAATAGACGCCGTTTCGCCAGGAATTGCGCCAATCGTTCTGAGCGAATCCGCGCTCGAAAACGGAAGCGCGATCCTGCGCCTCCGTCGTGATTGCCGCCCGATACAGTAGCACAGGCAGAACGCTTCCCGGATAAACGCCGTCGTCTTTAAAATGCAACTGCTCCGGCTGGACGATCTCTTGCCTCTCAGCCATCGGGAAAACACTCATAAATTCCACGGGAATATCGCGCGAGCGGAAAACAGCGGTCGTATTTAGTTAAATCCATCGCAGACATTGCGTATTGCGTCTCCGAGTGTCACTCATACTGGCACGGTCGCCAATTTATTCTATATGCAGCAGCCCGAAGGCGTATCTCAATTGATCGAACATCTTTTTCGCCATGAATCGGCAAAAATGGTGGCGACACTGACCCGAATTTTCGGGATTGAGCATTTGAATCTGGCCGAAGACGTCGTCCAGGAGGCGCTGGGACGCGCATTGCAGACGTGGCCATACCGCGGCATTCCCGAGAATCCTGCCGCGTGGATCATGCGCGCGTCGCGCAATCTCGCACTCGATGTGATCCGGCGAGAAAAAGTTTTTCGCGGGAAGGAAGCGGAAATCGCGCGGCTAATCGAGGCCGGCGGATACTCCTCGCGCGGAATGGTTAGTTTTTCAGAAAACGAAATCGCAGACGACCGCCTACGGATGATGTTTGTTTGCTGTCATCCGATTATTCCTCCGGAAGCGCAGGTCGCGCTAGCGTTGAAAACGCTCTGCGGTTTCAGCGTCATTGAGATCAGCCGGGCTTTCTTGACGACTGAAGCGGCGATTGCCAAACGAGTGACACGCGCAAAACAAAAGATCCAGGAGGCGCACGTCCCATTTGAGATCCCTGTCGGCGATGCGTTGGCGCCGCGGCTAGAAAGCGTGCTGCAATCGCTCTACTTGCTGTTCAACGAGGGTTACAAAGCATCCAGTGGTGACAAGCTGGTCCGGGAGGAACTGTGTCACGAAGCGATTCGCCTCACGGAATTAGTGGCACAACATCGCGGTGGAAATCAGCCAAAGACGCATGCGCTGCTGGCGCTGATGCTGCTGAATGCCGCCCGCACCCCGGCGCGTGAAGATGATCAAGGCAACCTGCTTCGACTTGAAGAACAGGATCGGACGCGCTGGAATCAGACAATGATCGCGCGTGGCATGTCGCGCCTGCGTGAATCGGCTACGGGTGGCCAGATCAGCGAATATCATCTTCAAG
>QHQV01000270.1:0-200 GCA_003219945.1 Verrucomicrobiota bacterium
GTCCTCCTGCTCATCGTCGTGTTCGCGTGGCTGCGAGCCCGGGGGCGATTCATCCTTCTTGACTGCATCGTTCGCAATCGGGCCGCAATTGTCGAGCCGTGGAAAGAATTTCGTACAGAAGGAAACAGCTTCTTCCTTTTCTCACTGCTCGTGGTGCTCGCGCCCGTAGCGGTGATCGTTATTGCAGGGCTTGTGGTCAT